>NZ_JBVVQI010000008.1:0-230270 GCF_055811495.1 Mesorhizobium sp. WSM4830
CAGGTTGCCCTTATTCAACTCCTCTGGATCCAAGAACTGCGATCCATGAGAAATGTTTCACCGGCTCGATAAAAAGACAGAATGAGCTACACGCCGCCGCCCCGCCGCCCCCTGATAGGCAGGTTTGGATTTGCTCGATCACCATCAATTGATCCAGGCGTGCCGGCGCCCAATGGAACATAATGCCCGGAATTCAGTTAGATAGCCGGATTTGACTGGAGTTCGCCAGATGCGCAACTCCGGCCGGGTAAGGGCACTGCCGTGACACGGAGTGAGCGGCTTCGGGCGTATCGCGCCGAACTCAGGCACCACCTTGCCGAACTCGGGAGCCATAAACGCTCCCTATGGAGGATGCCATGAACCAGTGGACAAACGCCAGGCTCTGTGACGTAGCCAACCTGATCCTTGGGGCAATTCTGTTCTTTTCTCCCTGGATCTTCGCCTTTGCGGCAGGCCCGCAGACGCAGAACGCCCTCGGCAGCGGAATCTTGATCGTCGTTCTTTCGATTGCCGCCCTCGCGGCATTTGCCGTGTGGGAAGAGTGGGTGAATCTGGTCGTCGGACTGTGGGTCCTCGTGTCTCCCTGGGTGCTTGGATTCCAGGCGACAACGGCGATGACCGTGCATGTCGTGATCGGCATTCTGGTCGCCGTCCTGGCCGCTATCGAGCTCTGGATGATGTATCAGAACCCGCCGACCCAGTCCGCCGCCTAGCAAGCGCAGCCACCCGGCGCCCTTCTTAGGCCTGACGGATCGATGGGTCGTCTGCCGGCCTCTCGGCAACAGCCGCCGGAGGCCGGATGACAGTTTGTTTGGGCGGGAACTGAGAAGGATGGCACATTATGGTCGGTGACAATCCGCGTTCGACGGCCAGGATTGCGGGACATCCTATTCATCCGATGCTCGTGCCGTTTCCGATCGCCTGCTTCGTCGGCACACTGCTGACGGATCTGGCCTACTGGCGAACAGCGGAGATGATGTGGGCTGACTTCTCCGCTTGGCTGGTTACCGTCGGCGTGATCATGGGCTGCCTTGCAGCGATCGCGGGGCTGATCGATTTCTTGGCTAATCCGCTGATAAGGGCACAGCCCCCCGCCTGGCCGCACGTGCTTGGCAATCTGCTGGCGTTGGCATTGTCCATCATCAACATGCTCGTGCACACCCGCGATGCATGGACCTCCATCGTTCCCACCGGCTTGATCCTCTCGGCGGTTGTCGTGCTCATCCTCATCTTCACTGGTTGGCTGGGCTGGTCCATGGTGTACCGGCACCACGTCGGAGTGGCGGATTGATGCGCGTAGCAAGCTCCATCAGTCAGACCAGGCGCATCGCGGTGTCGGTCCTCATTTGCACTGCGGCGATCACTCTTGCAGCGTGCAGCGGCAACGACCCGGATCCCGGCAGTCAGATAGGGCCGAATCCAAACCTGCCGGAGCCGATCCAATATTTCTTCCCGCCCATGCATCTCGCTTCCGTGGTCGGATGGAAGAACGACGAGAAGCCGACCGTCGCGCAGGGGCTGCAGATCCAGGCTTTTGCCCACGGCTTGCAGCATCCGCGGTCGCTTTATGTGCTGCCTAATGGTGACGTCCTGGTGGTCGAGTCCAAGGCGCCGGGTGGCGAACCGATCAAACGGCCCAAGGATTTGGTGATGGGCTGGATCGAATCCTGGGTCACCTCGGGCGGCGACAGCGGCCCGAGCAATCGCATTACGCTCCTGC
The DNA here is from genome assembly GCF_055811495.1 of Mesorhizobium sp. WSM4830. Classification (NCBI taxonomy): domain Bacteria; kingdom Pseudomonadati; phylum Pseudomonadota; class Alphaproteobacteria; order Hyphomicrobiales; family Phyllobacteriaceae; genus Mesorhizobium; species Mesorhizobium sp. WSM4830. The sequence continues at coordinate 1,721 of NZ_JBVVQI010000008.1, forward strand.
GCGACGCCGATGGCGATGGCAAGCCGGAGCTGACCAGCGTATTCCTAGACCACCTGACCTCCCCCTTCGGCGTGGCGCTGGTGGGAAGCGATCTCTACGTCGCCAATACCGATTCCATCATCCGCTATCCCTACAACACCGGTGACACAAAGATAACCGCGCCCGGAACGCCGCTCACCGCCCTGCCCGGCGGCCCGATCGACCACCATTGGACAAAGAGCCTGGTGGCAAGCCCCGACGGCTCGCTGCTCTATGTCGGCGTCGGCTCGAACAGCAACGTCGCCGAAAACGGCATTGAGGCGGAGAAGAACCGCGCCGCCATCTGGCAGGTAGACAGGGCCACCGGCCGGTCACGCATTTTCGCCAGCGGTTTGCACAATCCAAACGGCCTGAGCTGGGAGCCGCAGACCGGGGCGCTCTGGGCAGTGATCAATGAGCGCGACGAGCTCGGCCCCAATCTCGTGCCGGATTATCTGACCTCGGTAAAGGATGGGGGGTTCTATGGATGGCCATACAGTTATTACGGACAGCATCTCGATCCCCGCGTCATGCCCCAGCGTCCGGACCTGGTCGCGAAAGCGATCGTTCCGGATTATGCACTGAGTTCCCACGTCGCCCCTCTGGGACTGGTCTTCTATACGGCAACCGGCCTTCCCGAGGCATATCGCGGCGGCGCCTTCGTTGGCGAGCACGGCAGCTGGAACCGCACGCGCTTCAATGGCTACAAGGTGGTGTTCGTACCATTCAGCGGCGGCCGTCCGAGCGGCGTCGCTACCGACGTGGTGACTGACTTCCTGGACAAGGACAACAAGGCGCGCGGCCGGCCTGTCGGCCTGGCTGTCGACAAAACCGGGGCCCTGCTCATCGCCGACGACGTCGGCAACACAGTTTGGCGGGTGACATCTGCCGGCCAATAAGGTGGCTCCACTCCCTTCGTCGAGCTGTCGGTCGAGCAGGTGAACGGACACTGCTCGAAGCAATCGTATGACGCTCTTCGTCATGCTGCTGTTCCTGCAGAACCTGCGCGCGACGATCCCCGACGATCGCCGTTCCGGTGACTGCCGGCATATTCGGCGTGCCCGCCCTTGCCGGTTACTCGACGCTGACAATGTTTGCCGCTCTCGCCATCGGGTGGCTGAGCTGGAGGTGGATGAAGGCCTGCCGCTGATCACCGCCGAATCGAAGGACCGCCAGCGCCGAGAAATGGTATTTTTGCCCTTCCCACAGCCGGCTCTAGAATTTTCATCGCAAATCAAGTTATGATGCACTTGGTATTTCCCGGGACGGCTTGCGCCGCTTGGAATACCGGGAGGAACCGGGACATGGCCGTTGCGCTTGTACTCGTTCTGATAGTCGTGGGCTCGGTGTTGTTCCACTTCCTGAGCCCATGGTGGTGGACGCCGATTGCCTCGAACTGGGACTATATCGACAACACCATCATCATAACTTTCTGGATCACCGGCGTCGTCTTCGCCGCCGTGGTTCTTTTCATGGCCTATTGCGTCTTCCGCTTCCGTCATCGGGAAGGCAATCAGGCGGCATATGAACCTGAGAACAGGCGCCTCGAATCCTGGCTGACGGTCGTCACCGCAGTTGGCGTCACGGCTTTGCTCGTTCCCGGCCTGTTCGTCTGGAGCCGGTTCGTAAATGTTCCAAGCGACGCAACCGAGGTCGAAGTCGTCGGCCAGCAGTGGCAATGGAGTTTCCGCCTCCCCGGCAAGGACGGCAAGCTCGGCACATCCGACACCCGCGACGTCAACGCTGAAAATCCACTCGGCGTCATCGCCACCGATGCCAACGGCCAGGACGATGTCGTAGTGGAAGCGGCCGACCTGCACCTCCCGGTTGGCAAACCGGTCAAGATGCTGCTCCGCTCGATCGATGTGCTGCACGATTTCTACGTGCCGGAATTCCGCGCCAAGATGGACATGATCCCGGGCTCGGTCACCTATTTCTGGTTCACTCCGACCAAGACCGGAACCTTCCAGGTCCTGTGTGCAGAACTCTGCGGCCAGGGACATCCGATGATGCATGGCGTGGTCATGGTCGATACTCAGGAAGACTATCTGGCGTGGCTTGGCCAGCAGCAGACTTTTGCGCAGCTGTCCGCGCCCCAGCAGATGGGCTCGGCAGAGTAGGGAACCGGAACGACGGCGCGCCGTCGGGATTGAAAATAGTGCGGCAAGCCCGAACTGTCGGGGTGGCCGAAAAGGGCACGGAGGTGTTCCTATGGTCGATATCACACCTGCAGATGCGGTACCGCCGGCCGAAGTCGCGGAAATGGAACTCTACCATCCGCACAGCTGGTGGACGAAATACGTTTTCTCGCAGGACGCCAAGGTCATCGCCATCCAGTATTCGGCGACAGCGACAGCGATCGGCATGGTCGCGCTCGTGCTATCCTGGCTGATGCGGCTGCAGCTCGGCTTCCCCGGCACATTCGACTTCATCACCCCGGAAGCCTATTACCAGTTCATCACCATGCACGGCATGATCATGGTGATCTACCTGCTCACGGCACTCTTCCTGGGCGGCTTCGGCAACTATCTGATCCCGTTGATGGTTGGCGCTCGCGACATGGTCTTTCCCTATGTCAACATGCTTAGCTACTGGATCTATCTGCTCGCCGTGCTGGTCCTGGTATCGAGCTTCTTTGCACCCGGCGGACCGACGGGTGCCGGCTGGACGCTCTATCCGCCGCAGGCGATCATGACCGGTACGCCAGGGGGCCAGGACTGGGGCATCATCCTGATGCTTGTCTCGCTGATCCTGTTCATCGTCGGCTTTACCATGGGCGGCTTGAACTATGTCGTGACGGTGCTGCAGGGCCGCACACGCGGCATGACGCTGATGCGCCTTCCGCTTACTGTCTGGGGTATTTTCACCGCCACCGTTATGGCGCTGCTCGCCTTCCCGGCGCTGTTCGTCGCCTGCGTGATGATGCTGCTCGACCGGGCGCTCGGCACCAGCTTCTTCATGCCGGCGATCGTCGAGATGGGCGAACAGTTGCAGCATGGCGGCGGCAGCCCGATCCTGTTCCAGCACCTGTTCTGGTTCTTCGGCCATCCGGAGGTCTACATCGTGGCGCTTCCGGCCTTCGGCATCGTATCCGACCTGATCAGCACCCATGCGCGCAAGAACATCTTCGGCTACCGCATGATGGTCTGGGCCATCGTCGGCATCGGCGCGCTGAGCTTCGTGGTCTGGGCGCACCACATGTATGTCAGCGGCATGCATCCCTATTTCGGCTTTTTCTTCGCCACCACGACATTGATCATCGCCGTTCCAACAGCCATCAAGGTCTACAACTGGGTGCTGACGCTGTGGCGTGGCGACATCCACCTCACCATACCGATGCTTTTTGCCCTGGCCTTCATCGTCACCTTCGTCAATGGCGGGCTGACCGGGCTATTCCTCGGCAATGTCGTCGTCGACGTTCCGCTGTCGGACACGATGTTCGTCGTCGCCCATTTCCATATGGTCATGGGGGTCGCCCCGATCATCGTGATCTTCGGCGCGATCTATCACTGGTATCCGAAGGTCACCGGCCGGATGCTGAACGAGACACTGGGCCGGTTCCATTTTTGGGTCACCTTCCTCGGCGCCTATCTGATCTTCTTTCCAATGCACTATCTCGGCTTGATGGGCGTGCCGCGGCGCTACAACGAATTGACCGACATGACGATCATGACGGAATCGGCCCACCACCTGAACTCGTTCATCAGCATCATGGCTTTCATTGTCGGTTTTGCCCAACTGGTGTTCCTGTTCAATCTCATCTGGAGCATCCGCCATGGGCGTGAGGCCGGCGGCAATCCGTGGCGGGCCACGACGCTCGAGTGGCAGACGCCTGAAACACCGCCCGCCCACGGCAATTTCGGCAAGGATCTGCCGATCGTCTATCGCTGGGCCTATGACTACAGCGTACCGGGCGCCAAGGAGGACTTCATACCGCAAAACGTTCCAGGCTCGTTCGCGCCCTCCAGGGAGCCGGCATGAGTGTAATCCTGGTCTTCCTGCTCGTAATCGCCGGTATTGCCGGGTGGTGGCTTTCCCATCAGCGGCTAATGACGAAGCCGTGGCTCGAGCAAGGCATGATCGGGGATTTTGTCGCCCTGGACCGATCGGCGCTGCCGACCGCAAAGATCGGTCTCGGCGTCTTCCTTGCCGTCGTCGGCTGCCTGTTCGCGCTGTTCACCAGTGCTTACTTCATGCGCATGGCGCTGTCGGATTGGCGGCCGCTGCCCATCCCGCCCCTGCTCTGGCTTAATACCGGCGTACTGGTCTTGAGCAGCATTGCAATACAGTGCGCTTCGCTCGCGGCGCGCAAGGGTCAAGTGGACATGGTCAGGCTCGGCCTCGCCACTGCCGGACTCACGGCGCTTGTCTTCCTGATTGGACAGCTTGTGGCATGGCGGGAACTGAGTTCGGACGGCTATTTTCTGGCGTCCAATCCAGCCAACAGCTTCTTCTACCTGCTAACGGGAATGCATGGCCTGCATATACTGGGGGGGCTGGTCGGCCTGGGCAGAACGAGTGTCGGCGCCTGGAACGGAGCGCAGCCGCAGCGGCTTCGCCTCAGTGTCGAGCTGTGCGCCATGTACTGGCATTTCCTGCTTTTCGTCTGGCTCGCCATCTTTGCGCTTCTGGCCGGCTGGGCTTCGACTTTAATCGACATTTGCCGAGGGTTGCTGACCTAGGAGGAACGGGCGGATGGCAGAGACGACACTGACCCATATCGGCCGAACAGAGCCGCGGCCCGCAGGCTGGCAAGGCATCGCCGCCGACTGGTCCTCGGATCAGCGGGCGTTCAAAAACGTGTCCTGGGGCAAGGCCATGATGTGGATCTTCCTGCTCAGCGACACGTTCATCTTCGGCTGCTTCCTGCTCTCCTACATGACCGCGCGTATCTCAACACGCGTGCCGTGGCCCAATCCGAGCGAGGTCTTTGCCCTGCGCATCGGGGGCTCCGACATTCCACTGATCCTTATCGCTATCATGACCTTCGTGCTGATCTCGAGCAGCGGAACGATGGCGATGGCGGTCAATTTCGGCTACCGCCGCGACCGCCGCAAGACGGCAGTGCTGATGCTCTTGACCGCAGCACTCGGCGCGACCTTCGTCGGCATGCAGGCCTTCGAATGGACCAAGCTGATCACTGAAGGCGTCCGGCCTTGGGGCAATCCCTGGGGCGCTGCCCAGTTTGGCGCATCCTTTTTCATGATTACCGGCTTCCACGGCACGCATGTGACGATCGGGGTGATCTTCCTGATCATCGTGGCGCGAAAGGTCTGGCGCGGGGACTACGACGTCGGACGGCCCGGCTTCTTCACCAGCAGGAGGGGCCGCTACGAGAACGTCGAAATCATGGGGCTTTACTGGCATTTCGTCGACCTGGTCTGGGTGTTCATTTTCGCATTTTTCTATCTTTGGTGAGAGGCAGGACATGGCTGAAGCAACCGCAAACGGCCTCGGACAACATGCGCTGGACAGCGCCCATACCCATGAGGTGACGACGACCGGCGTTACCCCGGCGGAGGTTCATCAGGAGCACCCGATCAAGCTCTATCTGGTGGTCTGGGCGTGGTTGTTCATCCTCAGCACCTGCTCGTATCTGGTCGACTATTTCGGTCTCCATGGCTATCTCAGATGGTCGCTGATCCTGATCTTCATGATCCTCAAGGCAGGGCTGATCGTCGCCATCTTCATGCACATGGCCTGGGAACGGCTGGCGCTGACATATGCAATCATCCTGCCGCCGGTGCTGGTGCTGGTGTTCGTGACGATGATGGTCTTCGAAGCTGACTACACGCTTCTCACCCGAATGGCGTTTTTCGGGGCCGGGCCCTGACATGCAATCCGGCTCCAGTCGGTCCGGTCCTGGAGCCTTCGCCTTGAAACAATCCACGGCTGGTCCATTTCTGTTGGTATCGGAGACGTCAGGCGATGCCGGCGTTTCCACATGCGTCGCGAACACCAGCAAGGGGCGCCCAAGATGACCATCGCAAACAGACTGAAGGATTTTATCGATAGGAAAGGAATTTCCTACGACACCGTCGAGCATCACCGCACGGCGACAAGCAGACAATCCGCCATTGCGGCACATGTGCCCGACAGCATAATGGCCAAATCGGTGGTCGTTCACCACGACCGTGGCTACGCGCTGGCCGTGGTTCCAAGCACGCACAGGATAGAACTCGCGACATTGCAGGACGTCATGGACAAGCCCCTTGGGCTAGCCTCCGAAGACGAGGTGGTCTCGTTGTTCGGCGATTGCGACGTCGGCGCTGTGCCGCCGATCGGCGCTGCCTATGATGTGCCGGTGGTCCTCGACGAAAGCCTCGGCGACGCTCCCGAAGTCTATTTCGAGGGCGGCGATCACAAGACCCTGGTCCATGTGAGCGGCAAGGATTTCCGCGACCTGACAAAGGACGCGCGCCAGGCCCGATTCAGCCACCCGGCCTATTGAAAGCTCTGCCCCCACCCTGCCCGCGCCGGCGCTTTCGCCGGTGCGCGCACGGCAGGTTTTCAGCTCACGGTCTGGTGGCCGGCGGCGATTCCACAACTTTCCGGTAGACATGCCAGGTCGCATGACCAAGGATCGGCAGCACGACCGCCAGCCCGGCGAACACTGGCAGCGAGCCGACGATCAGGGCGACGGTGACGATAAGGCCCCACACCGCCATGACGGTCGGGTTGGCCAGGACAACGCGCACCGAGGTGTGGATGGCTTCGTAGGCGCCGACATCGCGGTCGAGCAGCAACGGGAATGCGACGACCGTAGTACACAACACAACCGCGGCGAACACGAAGCCGATGGCGTGACCCAGGATGATGAGCGTCCAGCCGCGTCCCGTGGCGAATATTTCACTGATGAAGCTGGACAGCGATTGCGGCGGCGTCGGGCCGAACAGGGTCTGGTAGAATATCTGGGCCGTCAAAAGCCAAGCGATGAAGATCGCAAGCAGCATGACGCCGACCGCTGCAATAGCCGGCAGTGCCGGAGAACTCCTGACCTCAAAGGCGTGCCTCCACGAGGCGTCGAGCCCGGCTTCCCGTCGCCGGCTGATCTCATAGAGGCCGATCGCCGCGAACGGACCAATCAATGCAAAGCCGGACACAAGCGGAAACAGCAATGGCAGCGTGTTGTTACCTGATGTCCAGACAGCAAGCACGACTCCGGCAATCGGATAGATCAGGCAGAGAAAAACGATGTGCGACGGCTTGACCATGAAATCATCGACGCCACGCCTGAGCGCATCAAAAAGATCGGAGACACCGATCTTTCGAATTCTGGTGTGTTCCAGCGCCTCGCTGGCGCCTGCTATCACGTGAAAGCTTGCCATGACCATTCCTCCAGACCAGGTCCGGTAAGGTCGCGTTTTACGGTGCTGCCATTCTGCATGATTGGCCCACGCAAACCGCGACCTGCACCATGATCAATATACTCTCATGCGGGGGACTTGTCGCGCTTTGTAGGAAGGCCCGGGAGTAAGAGGTCGCCGGTAGCCTGACTAGCTCCGGACGCCGTTCTTCGATATGCTCTTCTAGTCGAAGGTGAAGGTCATGGATGGAAGGACAGTTCTCATACTCGGCCTTGGCGTCGTTATTCTGCTGTTGCTGGGATTTTGTGGGCTGCCAACGTGATGTTTTGAGCCGGGGTCAATAGCCGGCTGACGCGACCACTCGCATAAAAATGGTGTCGGCAAGCAGCGCCGCAAAGATCGCGAAAAGATAGACAATCGAATACGCAAACAGCGCCTTTGCCAGCTTCATCTCCTTGTCGGCGACGAGAACCTTCCAGGCGTGCCAAATGAAACCTGCGCCTAAGGCGGCTGAAACAGTGCCATAATATCCGCTCGCGAAGCCGAAGCCCCAAGGAAGCACGCCGATTGGCGCCAAGAGCAGCGAATAGGCGAAGATTTGTTTTCTGGTCGAGTGCTGGCCGGCCACATTCGGCATCATCGGGATGCCCGCCGCGGCATAGTCGCCGACCTTGAAAAGGGCCAGCGCCCAGAAATGAGGCGGCGTCCAAAGGAAAATGATCAGAAACAGAATGAGACTTTCAATGCCGATTGCGCCGGTTGCAGCAGCCCACCCGATCACCGGAGGAAGGGCGCCTGCCGCGCCGCCTATGACGATATTCTGTGGCGTCGAGCGCTTCAGCCACATCGTGTAGATAACGACATAGAAAAAGATGGTGAACGCCAACAACGATGCAGCAAGCCACCCCACCAGCACGCCGAGCGTCATGACCGACAGTGCGGAAAGCACCAGACCGAAGCTGAGAGCTTCGCCAGGCGTGACGCGACCGGACGGAATTGGTCGCTTGGACGTGCGAGACATCAAGGCGTCTATGTCTGCGTCGTACCACATATTGAGCGCGCCGGCGGCTCCCGCTCCAACCGCGATTGCGCCGATGGCAATTACGGCGATAACTGGATTCATCACGCCGGGCGCCATCATCAGGCCGACGAAGGCAGTAAACACGGCAAGTGCCATGACCCGTGGTTTCAAAAGCGCAAAGAAGTCACCCGCCGTCGCCTCCGAGAGGCGGATGCCGGTATCTTTGAGGCGGCTTTCTTCAGTCGACATTCAGACGACCACCGATGGGAACGGCAGCCTAGCCGGCCAATGTCTTTTTTGCAACGAGCCGCCTCCCCACCGACACTGCCGGCAGATTGCGGCCGAGGCTATGCCTCGACCTGTTTGCGATACCAAGATCCGGCGAAAGAGCCGGGCTATTTGGAGAATTGCTTCAGATAAGCAATGACGTTGGCGATGTCCTCGTCCTTCTTGAGGCCGGCAAACGCCATCTTCGTTCCCTTGACCATCGCCTTGGGATCGCGAAGGTAGGTCGTCAGTGTGGCTTCGTCCCATTTGACGCCGGACTTGCCGGCCTCGGTCATCGCCTTGGAATAGCTGAACCCCGGATGCGTCCCGGCCGTTCGGCCGATGACGCCATTCAAGGACGGACCGACCTTGTTCTGGTCCTTGTCGGCGACGTGGCAGATCTTGCATTTGGCGAAGACCTTCTCACCCGCCGCGGCATCCTGTGCCCGAGAGGGGCCGGCAATGACGGTGGCGACGGACATGATGATAAAAAACACAATGGCACGCATGGCATTTCCTCACTGATCGCCAATTTGCCCTGGCTGACCTGCACAGGCCGACATTTAGTCCGCTGGCATGCGCTCTTGAATGGCAGAACGGATATCCACTGCCTGGAGTTGCGGCACCTACATACCACAGAACCCGGCTGGCAGGTAGAGTTCGACCATGCAAAGGTTTAATGCGGACAATCTGCTCAAGGCAATTTGGTGTTGCAGGTGGCGGCGATCCGGCCGACCGCCTCTTCAACTCCGGCGAGGTCGAAGTCGGCTGTGCCGCGCCCCGACAGCAGCCCGAACCGCCAGGACAACAGTAGCCGGTCCGCGGAAATCAGTCGCCTGATGCCGTCGGCACCGTCGCGGACCAGCATCCTGCTGCGCGGGCCGACCGACCAGCTTTCGTTGAGCTTGCCGGATTGGCCGACAGTCACCGACATGGCGATGGTTCGGCTGGCCGAAACGGTGTCGCTCAGCTGCAGCCATTCGCTCCAACGCGGTTCGCCGGCGGTCCGGCAGGCGATCGTCAATACCGGGCTGTAACTCAATGCGCCGCCGCCGGTGATGAGCTTGTTGGTCGCGTAAAGCGAGGCGGTGACAAGGCCATCGCTGGTCTTGTCGAACCGCCAGTTGTCGAGAACCGTGTCAGCCTGAGCGATCCCGCAGACCGACGCAAGCAGGAACGCCGCCGCCATCACGCTTCCGATACCGAAGAACTGTCTCAACGATGCCTCCAACAACCGCTGCGGTCAGCAACCCAGCGCAGATAATCATCAAAGCTTCGTATCGCTACCTCGACCGCCAGATGTGTGAAATCCGTTGCGTCTGCGCCACAACGAAAAAGGCCGCCTCGAGAAGGCGGCCTTTCGGAATTCAGCAGGGACGTTATTCAGCGTCCTTGGCGGCCTTCTTCTTCGGCGCGGCCTTTTTCTTCGGCTCTTCAGCGTCGTCGTCGGCCTTCTTGGCGTCCGCTTTTTTCGCGGCCGCCTTCTTCGCCGGCTTGGCCTTGGTTGTCTCCGTATCCTCGTCGTCGGCCAGCAGTTCTTCCTTGCTGACCTTGACATCGGTGACCGAGATCTGGCCGAGCAGATGGTCGACCACCTTCTCTTCGAACATCGGCGCGCGCAACGTGTTCAGCGCTTCGGGATTGTTGCGATAGAATTCGAAGGCTTCCTGCTGCTGGTTGGCCGGATAGCGGCGCACCTGCTCGAACAGGCCGCGCTGCAATTCCTCGTCCGTCACGGTGACGCCGGCCTTCTCGCCGATTTCGGCGAGAACCAGGCCGAGACGCACGCGGCGTTCGGCAAGCCGCATATATTCGGCACGCGCCTCTTCTTCCGTCGTCTCTTCGTCGGCAAAGGTGCGTCCGGCGGCTCCGAGGTCGCGATTGACCTGGTTCCAGATGTTGTTGAACTCAGCCTCGACGAGCTTGGACGGCGCCTCGAACGAGTAGGCAGCGTCGAGCTGGTCGAGCAACTGCCGCTTGACCTTCTGGCGCGTTATCGAGCCGAACTGGTTCTCGATCTGACCGCGCACCACCTCGCGCAGGCGCTCCAGCGATTCAAGGCCGAGATTTTTGGCCATCTCGTCGTTGATCTCAAGCTCGCCGGGCTTCGATACTTCCTTGACGGTCACGTCGAAAGTGGCTTCCTTGCCGGCCAGATGCGCCGCCTGGTAGTTTTCCGGGAAGGTGACCGTGACCTGCTTCTCGTCGCCGGCCTTGCTGCCGACCAGTTGGTCTTCGAAGCCGGGGATGAATTCCTTCGAGCCGAGCACCAGCGGCTGATCGGTGCCGGCGCCGCCGTTGAAGGCTTCGCCGTCGATCTTACCGACATAATCGATGGTCACGCGATCGCCCTCGGCGGCCTTGCCGGTCTTCGGCTCGTAAGTGCGGGCGGATTCAGCGACACGCTTGACCTGCTCGTCGATCTCTTCATCCGGCACGTCGAACACTTGACGCGTCACCTTGATGTCGGAGAAATCCTTGATCTCGATCGGCGGAATGACCTCGTAGTTCAGGCGGAACTCGAAGTCGGCGCCGCCGGCCAGGATCTTCTCGGCTTCCTTCTCGTCCTCGGTCATGATCACTTCAGGCTGCATGGCGGCCTTTTCGCCGCGCCCGGTGATGATCGAACGGGTCGAATCGTTGAGGATCTCGTTGACCACTTCGGCCATGAACGATTTGCCGTAGACCTTGCGCAGATGCTGGACCGGCACCTTGCCGGGGCGGAAGCCGTTGATGCGGACCTTGTTCCTGGCATCGGAAAGCCGCGCCATCAGCTTGGCTTCCATGTCACCGGCCGGCACGGTGATCTTGATCTCGCGCTTGAGACCGGAGTTGAGCGTTTCGGTGACCTGCATCATAAAACCTTTGTTTCCACCAATGAGGCCGTCAAACGGCCCCTGCCGTTTACAGCCTGCCGGTATGATCTTGCCGGGAATGGCTTTTGGTGCGGGACTTGGCGATCTGTCCGCCCAACGCGGCACAAATCCTCCAGAAATACGCTCCAAAATGTGAATAAGTCTTTGTTTTTCCTACTTCTTATCACATTTTGCAGAAGCGGATCGTCGCGTCCCGTCACATTCGACACGCCTTTTGTCACAGGCGACGCTGATTTTCAACCATCTTTGCATTCCGGCCAATGATGCCGATATCGGCCCTGACATTGACAGAATGATGGCTACATGGGATTGGCCGGGCAATGCGGATGTGGCGGAATTGGTAGACGCCCTGGATTTAGGTTCCAGTGCCGAAAGGCGTGGGGGTTCGAGTCCCTTCATCCGCACCACCCTTCGCTCTTCGAGCTTCGGGTGGCAGGCCACCTGAGCCAACTCGACAGACGAAGGGAATCCTCCGAAGCCTTGGCGAAGGAGGACTAATAAAGCGGCTCCTCGAACAGTGTCTTGTCGCCGTCCACCAGCGCCTTGATCTGCGCCGTGCCGTTGGCCGCGATCGCCACGCGGATGCCGAACGGCCGCACCCGCATGTCGTTCTGGATCGCTATCCCCTCGCCTTCCGGCAGATAGAAGCGCTCGATGCCGTACTCCGGCGCGATCGTCGTTTCTCCCTGGCTGATATCCCACCCCTCGGAGACGTGTCCGACGATATCGGCTTCACCGGATGCTGCCGGCACCGGCGCTTGCCCGAACCAAGCCGCGGTCGGCCCCCAATAGCCGTCGGCGCCCTGCTTCAGCCTGACCACGATCGACGTTTCCTCGCTGGAAAGCTTGCCGGCCGGAATGTTGCCGATCAGCTTCACCGATATGCGCGAAATGTCGTAGCCGAGCCGAATGTAGTCACCGCGCAAGAGATCGCGCGGATCGATCGGCTCGATCTTGAGCAGGACCTGCTTGCCGTCGCGCAGGATCGCCGCACGTCCGGCGATGATCCAGCTCAGGAAGCCGATCTGGACAAGCGCCAGGGCTACCGCCGAGATGATCAGTCTCTTGCCGGTCATCATGCCGCCGCTCCTGTCATGTTCGGGGCGTTCATGCGCTTTTCTATGCGAATGATAATGAAAGCAAGAACGGCGAGAAGCGCCGCCGCCGCAAGGAAGAAGCCTGCCGTGTCGAGCATTGATTGCAGCATCACCACATAGATGATGGCGAGTTCGAAGGCGAAGCCCGCATAGGCAACCCAGCGCAACCCCCGGCTCTCGCGGCCGCCCAGCACGATCGCCGCGACAATGCCGGCCAGCGCAACAGCCGAGGCAATGGCGAAGCCGCTATTGTAGCTGCTTTCATCCGCCAGTTCGAATTGGATCATCGCCAGGCCGATGAGAAAGCCGATCAGCGTGTGCAAGGGCAACCTGCCACCCAGTTGCAAGATCCTGTCGACCGGCCCGGCAGCAAAGATCGCAGCGGTAAAAAGCAGCACCGACGCGGCAACGAGCGGGATGGCAACTTGCAGCGTGTCGTATTGCATGACCAACAGCACGAGGTAGAAGAGGACCGACAGGATGATCAGGTGGCGCGCAGCCTGGCTGCGCGTCCAGAACGAAACGGCGAAGAGAACCAGCGCCATGACCACGAAGAGATGCGGAAATTCCGTGCGCCGGAAGTAGTCGAACCCTCTCAGGAACAGCCAGGCATCGGCGATGCCGACGGCAGCGACGGTCAGCGGGTTTGAGCGCAGCGCTACCGCCGCCAGCGCCGTGCCGGCGCCCCAGGTGATCAACGCCGAGGCCTCGTCGCCCGACAAATGATACATCTGACTGATCAGGGCGATCGAACCGCCGAACGCTGCCGCCGCGACGATCCACAGCGCCTCGCCGATCGCCGCATGGTCGCGCATCTTCAGCACCGCGCCGCCGACATAGCCGACAAGGATAACGGCAAAGAGTGCCGCGACCCGCACCAGCCGCGGGATGACTTCCCAGTTGGCGGCGATGAAGATCAGGATAGCCGCGCCGAACAGCAGCGCCGCCATCATCGCCAGGATCGAACCGAAACTCAGCGATTTGCGTTCGTTTGCCTCGACGTCACGCGTTAGAGACTCGGCTGTCGGCGCGTCGATCAGGCCGGCCTGCTGCCATCGTCCGATATCCGACCTGACCCGTGACGAATAGCTCGCCATGCCCCTCCCCCTTTTTTCTTGGTCTTTTTAGCTCGTCCGCCCAAGCGTTTGACCTAACGGCATTTTCCGATCTGGGCGGAAAGCCGGACGCGCGTTAATGTTGCATTGCACAATTTGCATTGCTGCCATGCACCAATAGCGCTTTTAAATCGATATGACCCCACCTATTTTCACAGTGCACACAAAGACGGAATGATCCGAAAGAAAGACGAAACGAGAATACCATGAACCTGATCCGCAACTATCGCAACTGGCGCCGCTATAGGGACACCGTGTCCGAGCTGAGCCGCCTGAGCACCCGTGAACTGACCGACCTCGGCATCAGCCGCAGCGACATTCATTACGTCGCCCGCAAGGCGGTCTAATCCTTCGGGCCGCAAATGGCCCGATCAGTTTTGAAAAGAGAATGACAATGAACCTGATCCGCAACTATCGTAACTGGCGCGTCTACCGCGAGACGGTTACCGAGCTGGGTCGCCTGTCGAACCGCCAGCTGAACGACCTTGGCATCGTCCGCGACGAGATCAAGATGGTCGCTCGCAGGGCGATCTAACAACAGGAATTTCGCCAGGGTCGACCTCCTCCCCGACCCTGACGGATACGGTCAGCCTTCACCTCCTCCCGAGGGTTGACCACAAAAACGGCGCCCGCCGGACCTCCTCCCCCGGCGGGCGTTGTTTCTAAAAAGGGTTTCGCGCCCTTCCAAACGGCGAAAAGAATTTCGTCAAAGCCGACCTCCTCCCCGGCGATGGCGAATACGGTCGATCTTCACCTCCTCCCGAGGATCGGCCAACAAAACGACACCCGCCGGATCTCCTCCCCCGGCGGGTGTTGTTGTTTTGGGCGGTCTTTCCCAGGCAGCCCACTTGCGGTGCGATCCCCTGGCAATTGCAATCCTTGCGCCAAGCGACTATTTCGGCGCTCATGGACAAGAACCCCATTCACATTATCGGCGGCGGACTTGCCGGTTCCGAAGCCGCCTGGCAGGCGGCGCAAGCCGGCGTTCCCGTTGTCCTGCATGAAATGCGTCCCGTCCGCGGTACCGACGCGCACAAGACCGACGGGCTGGCCGAGCTCGTCTGTTCCAATTCCTTCCGCTCCGACGATGCGAAAACCAATGCCGTCGGCCTGCTGCACGCCGAAATGCGGCTGGCCGGTTCGCTGATCATGAGCGCCGGCGATGCGCACCAGGTGCCGGCCGGCGGTGCGCTCGCCGTCGACCGCGACGGATTTTCCGAAGCGGTAACCGGGAAGCTCGAAGCCCACCCGCTCATCACCATTCGGCGCGAGGAAGTGCCGGGCCTGCCGCCGGCGGATTGGGACCAGGCGATTATCGCCACCGGTCCGCTGACCGCGCCTTCGCTTGCTCAATCGATCGCGGAAGCAACCGGCGCCGACGCGCTCGCCTTCTTCGATGCCATCGCGCCGATCGTCCATTTCGACACGATCGACATGGATATCTGCTGGTTCCAGTCGCGCTACGACAAGGTCGGCCCCGGCGGCACCGGCAAGGATTACATCAACTGCCCGATGGACAAGGAGCAGTACCTTGCTTTCGTCCAGGCGCTGGTCGACGGCCAGAAAACCGAATTCAAGCAATGGGAAGGCACGCCCTATTTCGACGGCTGCCTGCCGATCGAGGTGATGGCCGAGCGTGGCATCGAGACATTGCGCTATGGGCCGATGAAACCGATGGGGCTGACCAATGCGCACAATCCGTCCGTAAAGGCCTATGCCGTCGTCCAGCTTCGCCAGGACAACGCGCTGGGCACGCTCTACAACATGGTCGGCTTCCAGACCAAGCTGAAGCACGCCGAGCAGGTGCGCATTTTCCGCACCATCCCCGGGCTGGAAAACGCCGAATTCGCCCGCCTCGGCGGCCTGCATCGAAACACCTACATCAATTCGCCGACGCTGCTCGACGCTTCGCTGCAGTTGAAGTCGCGGCCCGGCCTGCGTTTTGCCGGCCAGATCACTGGCTGCGAGGGCTATGTCGAGAGCGCCGCCATCGGCTTGCTTGCCGGACGTTTCGCGGCGGCCGAAAGGCTTGGCCGTGCACCATCGCTGCCGCCCTTGACCACCGCCTTCGGCGCATTGCTCAACCACATCACCGGTGGCCACATTGTCTCCGACGACGAGCCGGGAAAGCGCTCGTTCCAGCCGATGAACGTCAATTTCGGCCTGTTCCCGCCGGTGGACGCGCCGAAGATCGAGGGCAAGCGACTGCGCGGCAAGGACAAGACGGTCGCCAAGCGGCACGCGGTGACATCGCGCGCGCTCGCCGACTGCCGCGAATGGCTGGGGCTGCCTTCCCATGCGGAAGCTGCGGAATAGTGCCGATCTCGGTTCTTGTGGATTTCGCCGCGGAGAAGTAGGATACCATCCTACTTTGTATCGCGAGGCCAAATGCCCATGGAATCCGCCGAGAAACTGTCAGTCACCGTAACGCCCGCCATGGCGCGCATGATTCGCGAAAAGGTCGAGGACGGCTCCTACGGATCGGCGAGCGAGGTCATCCGCGCGGCACTTCGCGCCTTCCAGCGCGAAGAGGAAGAACATGCCGAGCGCATGGCCTCGATCCGGGCGCGCGTGAAGGCATCGATCGAAGACACAAGGCCTGATATTCCGCTGGACCAGGCAATCACAAGAGTGAAGAGCAGGACTTCAGAGCTGGCGAGGGAGAACGATGATCCAGCGTCTCGCCGTAGTTCTTAGCGAAGGCGCAATCACGGATTTGACGACGATTGCCGGCTATATCGTCAACAGCGGTGCGAGCGTAGCGGCTGCGGACAATTTCGTCGACAGGATCAAGGTGCGTTGTGGAAACATCGGCAATGCACCGCGTGGCGGCCGGCCACGCGACGACATTGCGCCAGGATTGCGAACGGTGCCGTTCGAGCACTCGGCTATTATCGCCTATATTGTCGACGATGATGTCGTGCGCATCGTCAATATCTTCTATGGCGGTCGCGATTACGAAACGCTGATGCGCGATGGCGGGTCGAGTGATCCATCGTGATGGAAAACTACTCGGCCGGGCCGATGCTGACCGCCGGCAGTCCGGCTTGGCGGCCGGGCCGGATTTCCTCATTGGCAATCAGCTTTCACACAGCCGGCCAGCCCCGCGTCGCGCGCCGGAACAAGAGCCAATGCCGGCGCAAGGCCGAAAGCCGCACCGCGCCATCAAGCGGTGAATGGCGGGAGCCGTCCATCTTGCCGAGATAGGCGCCCGTCAGAGCCAGTAGCAGAAAGGCCGGCCGCAGCGAAACCGGTAGAGCGGACGCTCCCTGCTCGAAAGCGGAAAGATGCTCGCGTGCCAGCGCGACCATCGCGGCTACTGCGCGTTGCGCGCCCGGCCCGCCGTCGTCTGTAACGAATTCTTCCGGCGACGTTCCTCCGGCGGCCAAGATGTCGGCCGGGACAAAGCACTGTCCCCGCTTGCGGTGCAGCGGCAGCAGCAGCAGGAGACCGGTCATCGCCTGCGCACAACCTGCCCTGCCGGCAAGTTCGGCAAAGCGCGGCGCTTCGACCGGATCGAGCACCATCGCCGCAAGCTGGATAAGTGCTGCGGCAGTCTCGCCGCAATAGCCTTCGAGATCGGTGCGCGACGGCATCGGGTCGTCATAGAGATCGAAGATGCGCGCTTCCAGCATGTTGTCGAAGGCGGCCTTGGGCAGGCGGTGAGCGGAAATCGTCGCTCTCAGCGCGTCCGCCACGGGATGGCCGACCTTAGCGCGATCCTCTTCGGCTGCGATGACGTCTCGCCACCATTGCAGCCGCACCTCGCCCGGCAGCGCCTCGTGGATGCGATCGCGTATGCCGGCGACTTCGGCATTGAAGGCATAGAGCGAAAACAGCGCGTCGCGCTTGTCTTCGGGCGCGTAGAGCGCGGCGAGATAGCGGTCATGATCGGCGGCACGCACGGTCTCAATGACGACTTTGGTGTTTTCGGTCACGTCAGTCGACGGCGATGAGTGCAGCGGCCACGGCGCGGTCTTCCGCCAGCAGCACATTATAGGTCCGCACCGCCGCCCCGGTCGACATCGGATCGGCGGAAATGCCCGCTTCTTTCAGCGCCGCACGCAGCGCTGCAGGCAATGGCCTCAGGTCCTTGCCGCTGCCGACCAGCAGGATCTCGACCGTGGCGGCCTCATTGAACAACTTGGCGAAATCCGCTGACGTCAGCGCCAGCGGATCGGCCGGCTCCCAGCCATAGATGCCAGAAGGCAGGCACAGCAGCGAGCCGCGATGCGACATGTCGGCAAAGCGGAAACCGCCATTGCCATAAGCCTCGATCGGTGCGCGGCCGGGGAAATGCGCCTCGCGGATGACGATGCCCTTGGCCACTTTTGAGGCAAGCCGTCAGGTGGCTATGGCTTTGCCGCCGCCCACCGGCTTTTCCTCATCGGACGCTGTGGCCTGCGGCCGCAGCTTGAACAGGATAAGCAGTGGCGCGGCGATAAAGATCGACGAATAAGTGCCGAACACGACGCCGAACAGCATCGCCATGGTGAACGAGCGGATCACCTCGCCGCCGAACAGCACCAGCGCCAGCAGCGCCAGGATCGTCGTCACCGAGGTCAGCGTCGTCCTCGACAGCGTCTCGTTGATGGCGTTGTTCAGCAATTGCGGTAGCGGCATTCGCTTGTATTTCCGCAGATCCTCGCGAACACGGTCATAGACGACGATGGTGTCATTGAGCGAATAGCCGATGATGGTGAGGATCGCCGCCAGCGACGACTGGTTGAATTCGAGGCCGGTGATGACGAAGAAGCCGATCGTCATGACCACGTCGTGCACGGTCGCTACGATGGCGCCGACCGCGAACTGCCATTCGAAGCGGAACCAGACATAGATCAGGATACCGAGCAGCGCGACGAGCATGGCGATGGTGCCTTGCTTGGCAAGCTCGCCCGAGACCGTCGGCCCGACCACTTCGACGCGGCGGAAATCATACTGGTCCTGCAGCTCGCCGCGCACCTTGTCGATGACGGTCTGCTCGGCGTTCTCGCCACCCTCCTGGGTACCGACGCGGATCAGCACGTCGTTCGGTTCGCCGAACTGCTGAACCTGCACCTCGCCGATATTGAGTTCCGTCAGTCGGCCGCGGATGTCGGCCAGATCGGCATTGCCGGCCTTGGACTGCACCTCGATCAGTGAGCCGCCCTTGAAATCGATGCCGTAATTGATGTCGATGGTCATGAAGCCGATGACCGACAGCACCGAAAGCACGCTGGACAGTGTGAACGTCCAGCGGCGGATGCCCATGAACGGAATTTTCGTGCCGGGTGGAATGAAGGTCACAGGCGCCCGCGGCAACTCCTTCGGACGGGCGCGGCGAAGCCAGATCGACACCAGCAGGCGGGTGAAGGTGAAGGCGGTGAAGACCGTGGTCAGGATGCCGATGGCATAGGTGACGGCAAAGCCCTTCACCGGCCCGGTTCCGAGCCAGAACAGCACCACGGTCGCGATCAGCGAGGTGACGTTGGAATCGACAATGGTCGCCAGCGCCTTGCTGAAACCGGTATCGATCGCCTGGATGACCGAACGGCCGGCACGTCGCTCCTCGCGGATGCGTTCATAGATCAGCACGTTGGAATCGACCGCCATGCCGATGGTCAGCACGATACCGGCGATACCGGGCAAGGTCAGCGTCGCCCCAAGCAGCGACAGCAGCCCGACGATCATCGCCACATGCACCGCCAGCGCGATGTTGGCGAGAAAGCCGAGGAAACCGTAGGCGACGAACATGAACGCCACCACCAGGATCGAACCGATAATGCCGGCGACCTTGCCGGCATGGATGGAATCCTGGCCAAGTCCCGGCCCCACCGTGCGCTCTTCGATCACCGTCAGCGTCGCCGGCAAGGCGCCGGCGCGCAGCAGCACGGCGAGATCGTTGGCGCTCTCGGCGGTGAAATTCCCCGATATCTGGCCGGTGCCGCCGGGGATCGGTTCGCGGATCTGCGGCGCCGAAATCACCTGGTTGTCGAGGATGATGGCAAACAGTTTGCCGACGTTCTGTGCCGTCGCCTGGCCGAACCTCTGCGCGCCCTTAGAATCGAAACGGAACGAAACGACCGGCTCGTTTGTCTGGGAGTTGAAGGTCGCCTGGGCATCGACGAGGTTCTCACCCGAAACGATGACGCGGTTCTCGATCAGATACGGAACCGGCGGATCGTCCTGCGAATACAGCACCGAGGATCCCGGTGGCGGACGGCCCTTCAGCGCATCCTGCACCGGCATCGACTGGTCGACCATCTGGAAGGTCAGCTTGGCGGTCTGGCCAAGAATTTCCTTCAGCCGTTGCGGGTCCTGCAGACCAGGCACCTGCACCAGGATGCGGTCGTCGCCTTGGCGCTGCACGATCGGCTCGGTGGTGCCGAGCTCGTTGACGCGACGCTCGACAACCTGGATCGCCTGCGTCAGCGCCGTCGAAGTGCGATATTTGATCCCCGCATCGGTGACGGAAAATTTGAGCAGGCCGGGCACGGAATCATCCAGCGTCATCTCCTGGACGGAGCCGCCGCTGAACAGGCCGGCGGCCACGGGATTGGTCAATGGTTTCAAGGCTGTCTTGGCAGCTTCGATCCGTGCCGGATCGGTGATGCGGACCTGGACCGTGCGGCCCGTTCCGGAAAGACCGGTATAGCCGATCTTGGCATCGCGCAGCAGCGTCCTGATTTCGTCGCGCGTCGTCTCCAGCCGATCCTTGATCAGATCGTTCGGGTCCATTCTGAGCAGGATATGCGAGCCGCCCTGCAGGTCGAGGCCGAGCGTCATCTGCCGCTTCGGCACCCAGTCGGGAAGCTTGGCCAGCGTGCTGGCGGAAAAAAGATTGGGCGCTGCGAGGACCACTGTGGCGGCCACGGCCAGCCAGATCAGGATCATCTTGAAGCGCGAGAAATAAAGCATCAGTTCTTATCCGTTCAGGCGTACAAGCGGCTGCGTTCCGCCATAGGTCGGTTTGCGGGGATATTTCTAATTCTGACCACGGCCGGCCCTATCGTGCTTCCTCGGCGATTGTCAATCTTGCTGGCAAGGGGCCGGTGCGCAGCAGCAAGGCGAGGTCATTGGCGCTTTCAGCGGTGAAATTTCCCGATATCTGACCGGTGCCGCCTTCAATGGGCTCTCGGATAACAGGCGCCGAAATAACCTTATCGTCTAAAATAACTGCAAACGGCTTGCCGATATACTGCGTCGTAGCCCATTTGAAACGCGCCGTACCCCGGGAATCAAGCCGGAATGAGACGACAGGCTCATCGGTCGCCAAATTGCGGGTTGCTTGCGCATCCAGCACATTTTTACCTGAAAGGATAACCCGATTTTCGATCAAGTAGGGAACCGGAGGATCGTCCATCGAATAAAAAACCGCTGAGCCGACGGGCGGGCGGGCGCTGATTGCCTCGTCGACTGGCATCGACAGATCAACGAGTTGGAAGCTCAGGTGACCGGGCCGGGTGAGAATTTGTCCTAGCCTTTGCGGATCGGCAACGCCCGACGTGCGGACCAATATGCCGTCTTCATTCGTTGACCGAACCACCGGGTGGGTGGCGCCCAGGTCGCGGATACGATCTTTGATAACCTCAACCGACTGTGCAAGCGCGGCCGAAGTTCGATACTTCAAACCTGCATCCGTTACGGTGAATTTGAGCAGGCCGGGCTCACTGTCGTCCAGGGTCATTTCCTGGACACCGCTGTCCGCAACAAGATCGGTCACCGTTTTGAGTGCCGCCTTGGCGAGGTCAAGCTGAGCCGGATCTGTTATGTGCACCTGAACGGTCCGACCCGAACTGGCAAGGCCGGTATAGCCGATCCTTGCTTCGCGTAGCAGCGACCGGACCTCGTTGCGTGTCGCTTTCAGCCGGCCCTCGATCACGTCGGCCACATCCAACCTGAGCAGGATGTTTGGGCCGTCTTGCTGGTTTGCTTCAACTATTGACTGGCTTTCGGCAAGCCATTCGGGTCGCGTGGTATGCAAACCGGCGGCGAAGATATTGGTCGCGTGGAAGATAACCGTGCTGGCCACGGCAAGCCACGTCAGGATCATCGTCAGGCGCCAAAGGTGGAACATATGCCGTCGTTCGTCAGAGCCCTGCCCGCGGATCGTTCCGCCGACAATTCGGTTACTTCTTGGCGTTCTGGTTCGCCACCGGCTCGCCCTTGACGCGCACATCGGCGATCGTCGAGCGCAGTGCCGTCACCTTGATGCCGCCAAGGTCGACTTCGAGCTCGTTGTCGTCGATCACCTTGGTCACCTTGCCGACGAAGCCGCCGCCGGTAACCACCGTATCGCCGCGGCGAATCGCCGAAAGCATCTCGCCGCGCTTCTTCAGCTGCGTGCGCTGCGGCCGGATGATCAGAAAATACATGATCACGAAAATCAGAGCAAACGGTACGATCTGGATAAACATTGCGGACGAGTCCCCGCCGATGCCTTGGGCGTATGCCGGTGTCACGAACATCGAGGTACTCCTGAATTTTGAAAAACAGCCGCCAAACGGTTTTGCGGAAATTCGACGTCCCCGCCAAATTTGGCCGGAATATAGTCGGTAACGTTGCCAATGCAACTGCGCCGCCGGGCAAATCGGCTGCTTTTCCGGCCTGGTGGGCCGTGTTAGAGGGTGATCCCGAAAAGCGATGCTCGGTTTCGGCAAAAGATCATGCCCGAACAAATGCTTGGGACGAGTTTCGAAACCGCTAAAATCAGGTAGGTTGGCCTGCCGCACCGTCCTGAATGCGAAACAAAAAAGATAAGAGATGACCGACAGCAGCATCGATATCCTGGGCCAGAAGCTCGACCGTCTGATCGAGGCAGTCGCCCGCCTCGCCCCGCCGCCGGTGCCGCAAACCGACCTCGGCGAGGCCGATTGCTTCGTCTGGCAGGCCGATCCCGGCTATCTGGAGCCGGTGCTCAAGGTCAACCGCGTCGACATCGCCCTGATCCGCGGGGTCGACCGCGTCCGCGACATATTGGTCGACAACACCGAGCGCTTCGCCTCCGGCTATGCTGCCAACAACGTGCTGTTGTGGGGCGCGCGCGGCATGGGCAAATCGTCGCTGGTCAAGGCGGTGCACGCCGCGGTCAACGCTTCGGCCAAGCTTGACCTGCCGCTCAAGCTTATCGAGATCCATCGCGAAGACATCGACACCCTGCCGAAGCTGATGGGACTGCTGAAGGCGGCACCCTTCCGCTTCATCCTGTTTTGCGACGATCTGTCATTCGACCATGACGACACGTCCTATAAATCGCTGAAGGCAGCCCTTGAAGGCGGCGTCGAGGGCCGCCCGGCCAACGTCATCTTCTATGCCACCTCGAACCGGCGGCATCTGTTGCCGCGCGACATGATCGACAATGAGCGCTCGACCGCGATCAACCCGTCCGAAGCGGTCGAGGAGAAGGTTTCGCTGTCGGACCGCTTCGGCCTGTGGCTCGGCTTCCACAAATGTTCGCAGGACGAATATCTCGACATGATCGACGGCTATGTCCGCCATCACGATCTCGCCATCGATCCCGAGACGCTGCGCGCCGAGGCGCTGGAATGGGCGACGACGCGCGGCAGCCGTTCGGGCCGCGTCGCCTGGCAGTTCACCCAGGATCTGGCAGGCCGGCTCGGCAAATCGCTCAAGGATTAGCCGCTCAAGGATTAGCAACAGAAGAAGCCCGCACCTTGCGGAGCGGACTTCCTCGGCGGGCTGAAGATCAAGTGGCCCGCAAATCGCTTTTCGTTCCCTATTCGAGATAGGTCGAAGGATCGACCGGCGCCGAGTTCTTGCGCACTTCGAAATGCAGTTTCGGCGAGTCGGTGGTGCCGCTCATGCCGGACAGGGCGATTTCCTGGCCGCGCTTGACCTTCTGGCCACGCTGCACCTCGATCGAGCTGGCATGGCCGTAGACGGTGACCAGACCGTTTTCGTGCCGCACCAGCACGGTGTTGCCGAATTCCTTGAGGCCGTCACCGGCATAGATGACGACGCCGTTTTCGGCCGCCTTGACCGGCGTTCCCTCGGGCACGGCAATGTCGACGCCGTCCTTGCCGCCGCCAAAGCTTGAAATCACGCGGCCGCGCACCGGCCAGCGCATCTTGCCGATGCCGGTTGCGTCCGGCGCCACCGCATCGTCGTCCTCGGCCTGCTGGATGACTTTCGCGTCCTTCTTCGGCGGCGTGTAGGAGGCGAGCGTTTGCGTCGGCGTTGTCTTGGCCGGCGGCTGGGTGGTGGCCGTCGTCACCGGATCGACCTTTGCCGGCTTCGCACCGGCGACGACAGCGGTTCCGCCTGCCGGCACTTTCAGGGTCTGGCCGATCTTGAGCAGTCCGTCCTGCATGCCGTTCGCCTGCTTCAGCGCAACGACGCCGACGCCGGTCTTTCTGGCGATGGCCGACAGCGTATCGCCTTGCTGTACCGTGTAAGTGCCGCCGGCACCGGCCGGCTTGGTCGTCGCCGAGGCAGTTTTAGGCGCGGCCTTTCCATCCTTCGGCTGGCTTGCAGCGGCCGACGCATCCACCTGCGCGGCGGACTTGCCTTCCCTGAGCTTCGGCTGCTGCGGCAGCACGGCCACCTTCTCCGGCGCATCGGCCGGCTGGTCGTGCCTGGTGCCGTTCGCGGGCTTGGCGTCGGCGACTTTCGGCGTGGCGCCGTTGCTCGAATACGCATAGGCCGGGATGACGAGCTTCTGGCCGGTCTTCAGCCCCTTGGTCGCGCTCAGCCCGTTGACTTTCATGATGGCATCGGCCGGCACGCCGTAGCGCCGCGACAGGCCGGAAATGGTCTCGCCGTCCTTGACGACGATCTCGGTTGCATGTGGCGCGCCGGCGGCCGTCGCCATGCGCGGCGCGTCGGGCTCGGCGTTCTTGAATGGCCTTGCCGCCGGAGCGACGGTGCCGGTTGCCGTCCTGTCGACACGAGGAGCGGCAGGCGTCAAGGCCGGCGCGGCAGCGGTGCGCACCGGACGGGCAGCAGGTGCCAGGGCGGGAGCCGGCGGCGGCAATTGCTGCGCCGTGACCGGTTCGAGGCTTGAGCGGCTGACCGACTGGGTGTGGCTGCCGTCGATCGGGGCGGCCGCAACATCGCCCGGATAGGGCTGGGCAGCGTCCTGCTTGTCGATGATGGCGCGCTGGTTGTTGGTCGAGGCGGTGAACACGTCGTCGACGCTGTTGAACCGCGCCACCTGGGAACTACACCCCGTCGCAGCGCCTGCGATCATGAGGACGGCGCAGCCACGCGCCAGATTGCGTCCGTTTGCCTTCAAAACACTGAATTGCATCGCACTAACCCGCACAGACCCGGTACAACTGAGTGTGATTAAAGCGCGTTAATGTTACCGGTCGGTTAAACCTGTAGAATCTGGCGCAAATTTTCTTAAAATATTCGAGGAAGGCTCTCAGCTTCGTCATCCTAGGGCGGAGCAGGAGCGAAGCTCCGTCGCGGAGACCCTGGGATCCATTCCGTGACCTTAGCCGAATAATGCGGCGGAGCAGCATTCTGCTGCACCCCAGGATGACGTAACACCAGGCTTCGGCTGCCCCCAAGCGGTCGACGGTCAGGATATCAAATTACCGCGGCGACGCCGCGCAGGACCGGCTGCAGCCGCACCAGGCCGATATCCTCGCGTTCGAAGCGGCTGCCGACCTTGGTCAGCTTGGCCAGCACCTGCTCGCCTTCGTCGGGTCCGATCGGCGCGATGACGATGCCGCCGCTCGACAATTGGTCGAGGAGAAAGCGCGGCAGGCTGTCGAAAGCCGCCCAGGCGACGATGCGGTCGAACGGCGCTTCGTTGGCCAGCCCGTTGGAACCGTCCGCCTGGCGCACGACGACATTGCCGATGGCGAGTGCCTCGAGGCGCTGCCGGGCCTGTTCGGCCAGCGTCTTGTAACGGTCGATGGTGACGATCCGCGCGGCAAGCCGCGACATCACCGCCGCCGTGTAGCCGGACCCGGTGCCGATCTCGAGCACCCGGTTGCCCGGCTCGATGGCAAGTGCCGCGATCACCGCCGCCTGCAGGTCGGCACCTTCGATGGCCTCGCCGCATTCGATCGGCAGCATACGGTCCGACCAGGCGATCGAGTGAAAATGCGGAGACAGAAAGCCGCGCCGCGGCGTCGCCTCGAAGGCGGCGATCAGCGCCTTCGGCACCGTGCCCCTGCCGCGCAGGCGAAGCAGGAAGGCAGCGAAACCTTCGCGCTCGTCGACCGTTGCAGCGTGGTTCAAGCTCATGCGAGCGCCTTGGCCAGTTGATCGCGGATTTCATGCGCGGTGAGATCGAGCTGCAGCGGCGTCACCGACACCAGCCGATTGCGCAAGGCGTGGAGGTCGGTGCCTTGCTTGCCCTCGACCGGCTCGCGGCCAAAGCGCAGCCAGTAGTAAGGCAGGCCGCGCCCGTCGCGCCGCTCGTCGACCCACAGGCTGTGGACCAGCTTGCCCTGCGAAGTAACCACAGTTCCGGCAATCTCTTCCGGCTCACAATTCGGAAAATTGACGTTGAGCAGCACGCCGTCCGGCAACGGCATGGCGACGAGCTTTTCGAGCAGCGCCGGCGCCAGCGCTTCGGTGGTCTCGTAGGGAACGACGCGGTCCTCGCCGACATAGGAATAGGCCTGGCTGATGGCGATCGAGCGCACGCCGAGCAGCGCGCCTTCCATGGCGCCGGCGACCGTGCCCGAATAGGTGACGTCGTCGGCGATGTTGGCGCCCGAATTGACGCCGGACAGGATCAGGTCGGGCGCTTCCGGCAGGATCTTTTTCACGCCCATGATCACGCAGTCGGTCGGCGTGCCGCGCACCGCAAAGTGCTTTTGGCCGATTTTCCTGAGCCGCAGCGGCTCCGAGATCGACAGCGAATGCGCATAGCCGGACTGGTCCTGTTCCGGCGCCACCACCCAGACGTCGTCCGACAGCGTGCGGGCGATGCGTTCGAGTGATGCAAGGCCCTCGGCATGGATGCCGTCGTCGTTGGTCAAGAGGATGCGCATAAAGCCGCCTCTGTAGGTTCAGGTTGACGGCAGCTCTCTACGGCGCCCCCCTCTGTCCTGCCGGACATCTCCCCCTCTAGGGGGGAGATTGCGCCGTCATCACCACTTCGGCCACTTGTTGGCGTAGCAGGGAAAATTGCGGCCGCGAAACTGCCAATCTCCCCCCTAGAGGGGGAGATGTCCGGCAGGACAGAGGGGGGCGCGAAGGAATGCGACACTGCCAAGCTTGTCACTTCGATGATTCGATCTTTTCCAGCCCGCCCATGTAAGGGCGAAGCGCTTCAGGAATGGTTACGCTGCCGTCCTCATTCTGGTAATTTTCGATGACGGCGATCAGAGCGCGGCCGACGGCGGTGCCCGAACCGTTCAGCGTGTGGACGAAGCGGTTGCCCTTGCCGTCCTTGTCCTTGTAGCGGGCGTCCATGCGCCGCGCCTGGAAATCGCCGCATACCGAGCACGACGATATCTCGCGATAGGCATTCTGGCCGGGCAGCCAGACCTCGATGTCGTAGGTCTTGCGCGCGCCAAAGCCCATGTCGCCGGTGCAAAGCGTCATGGTACGGAACGGCAGGCCGAGCCGCTTCAACACCTCCTCGGCGCATTCGGTCATGCGCTCATGCTCGGCAAGCGAAGTCTCCTGGTCGGTGATCGACACCAGCTCGACCTTGTAGAACTGGTGCTGGCGCAGCATGCCGCGCGTGTCACGCCCGGCCGAGCCCGCCTCCGAGCGGAAGCACGGCGTCAGCGCGGTATAGCGAAGCGGCAGCTTTTCGTGCGGTGTGATCTCGTCGCGAACGAGATTGGTGAGCGGAACTTCGGCAGTGGGGATGAGCCATCGATCCGAGAGCAAACTGTTGCTGTCCTCCGAGCCATCAACAACTGAGTTCAAAAAATCCGCAAAATACTCGACGCTTTCCAGCGTCGTATCGCCGAAGCCGTTGGCAAGAGCTTGAAACAGCGCTTCACTTTCCGGATCCGAGCGTCTGGTGCTCAGGTATCTTACAAGTTTTGGAAAGAGATCGATCTGGTTCAGTATTCCGGGAATGACTGCGGCATGTTCTTCCATGCCGTAATGGGCATGGCTGCTTTCATCGTAAATTCTATACAAATCCAGTGCGAATTTTGGCAGCTGTCCCGTTCCATACATCGTCGCCGAATTCACCATCAGCGGCGGCTGAATCTCCTCATAGCCGTGCTCAGTGGTGTGCAGGTCCAGCATGAATTGACCGAGCGCGCGTTCCATCCGCGCCAGGCCGTTTTTGAGCACGGTGAAGCGCGAGCCGGACAGCTTTGCCGCCCGCTCGAAATCCATCATGCCGAGCGCTTCGCCGATCTCGAAATGCTCCTTCACCCAGTTCGGGCGCGTCGGCACCTCGCCGACGACGCGTTTGACGACGTTATCGTGCTCGTCCTTGCCGACCGGCACGTCGTCGAACGGCACGTTTGGCAGCACCGCCAACGCATCGTTCAGCGCCTTGTCGAGCTCGCGCTCGCGCGCCTCGCCATTCTGGATGAAGGCCTTGATCTCGCCGACCTCGGCCTTCAGCCTCTCGGCAAGGGCTGCATCGCCCGAGCGCATGGCATTGCCGATCTCCTTCGATGCGGCGTTGCGGCGTTCCTGCCGGGTCTGCAGCTCGGTCAGATGCTCGCGCCGGGCCTCATCCGCGGCGATCAGGTCGTCGACAGTGGACTGCGCCTCCCCGGCCGACCACGAGCGCTTCTGGAGCGCTTCGACAAGGGCCTTCGGGTTCTCGCGAATCCATTTGATGTCAAGCATGGTCTGTTCGTCCTCAGGGGGCATGTCGCCCAAAAGTGCGCAGCGGTTTTGGGACAACGAGATGCCCCACAACAAAGACGAAAGGGCGTAAACCGCATCATTGGCCGATGCAAGATGTGAACGCTGGCGTTCCTTCGCGCCCCCCTCTGTCCTGCCGACATTGACGTCCGACAACACCGGAGTTTTCACCCTGGAAACAAAAAACCCGCCTCGGGAGGCGGGTTTTTGGAGCCAATTGGCACCATACCCAAATTAGTAGCATAGCTGCCGGCACAAAGCAAGAACAAAGTTGCTGCGGCCGGCAAAAAGATGCTGCCCGCCTCAACCGAACCTACGTCGAAGACGCGTCCGCCGGCTTTTCGGCCACCTCTTCGGTGGCGTCCTGCTTTTCCCGGGCCACACGGTCGCGCTCCTTGCTGCGCTCGATCAGCCGGGCCGACCAGATCGAGACCTCGTAGAGCAGGATCGTCGGAATGGCGAGGCCGATCTGGCTCATCGGGTCGGGCGGCGTCAGCACCGCCGCCACCACGAAGGCGATGACGATCGCCCATTTGCGCTTTTCAGCCAGGGCCGTGGACGAAAGCATGCCGACCCGCGTCATCAGGCTGGTCACCACCGGCAACTGGAACACTAGGCCGAAGGAGAAGATCAGCGTCATGATCAGGCTGAGATATTCGGACACTTTCGGCAGCAGCGAAATCTGCACCTGGTCGTTGGTGCCGGTCTGCTGCATGGCGAGGAAGAACCACATCACCATCGGCGTGAAGAAGAAATAGACCAGCGACGCGCCCATCAGGAACAGGATCGGCGAGGCGATCAGGAACGGCAGGAAGGCGTTGCGTTCGTTCTTGTAGAGGCCGGGCGCGATGAATTTGTAGATCTGCGTGGCGATCAGCGGAAAGGCGATGACCATGCCACCGAACATGGCGAGCTTGACCTGGGTAAAGAAGAATTCCTGTGGCGCCGTATAGATCAGCTCGACCTTGTGCGGGTCGAGCCCGGCCCATTGGGTCGCCCATCTGAACGGAATGACCAGAAGGTTGAACAGCCGCTTGGCGAAAAAGAAGCAGACCAGGAAGGCGACGAAAAAACCGCCGATCGACCAGATCAGCCGCCGGCGCAACTCGATCAGATGCTCCATCAGCGGAGCCGACGATTTTTCGATCTCGTCCTTTTCCTTGTCCGAAACGCTCACTTGGCGGCTCCCGCCGTTTTCCTGGGGGCCGGCTTCTTCGCAGCTGTCGCCGGCTTCTTCGCTGCCGATTGAACTTTCGACTCAGCTTTTGCGGCGGCCTTCGGCGCAGCGGTCTTTGCCGGCTTGGCCGGCGCGGCGGCCGCGGCTTTCGCGGGCGCCGGCTTCTTCCTTGCCGCAGGTGCTTTTTGCGGCACGGCCGCTGCAGCCGTTTGCGCCTGCACTGCCGGCGCCACGACGGACTCGTCCGTCATCGCCGGAAAGGTCGGCGTGGCCGGCGTCGGCTCCGGCGGGCTGACCCCCGGCATCGTCGTTGCGCCGTTCTTCAATGGCTCGGCTGCCTGCTCCGTCGAAGCGGCGGCATCAACGGCCGGCTTGGGCTTCATCACGGCGTCGACGCCGGAACGCACGTCGGCGGCGGCCTGCTCGAATGGATTGAGCTGCTTCCTGATCTCGGCTGCCGGATTAAGGCTTCTCAGCGAATCGACCGACTTCTTGACGTCGTCGAGCTCGGCTTCCTTCAGCGCATCATTAAACTGCCGCTGAAAATCGGACGCCATGGCGCGCAGCTTCGCCGTTGTGCGGCCGAAAGTGCGCAGCATGTTGGGCAAATCCTTGGGCCCGACGACCACGATCATGACGATCGCGATCACCAGCATCTCGGTCCAGCCGACTTCGAACATGGCTATACGTTCCGACTAAAGTTTGGGCTCAGCTTTTGCTGGCCTTTTCCTTCGGCACCGAAACGGTTTCGTCGGCACGGTGTTCGACGGTGCGCTTGTCCTCGGCAGTCTCGTCGTCGGCCATGCCCTTCTTGAAGCTCTTGATGCCCTTGGCCATGTCGCCCATCAGCTCGGGGATCTTGCCGCGGCCGAAGACCAGCAGCACGATCACCAGAACGATCATCCAGTGCCAAATCGAAAATGAACCCATAGCAAATCTCTCTCGAACGGTTTCCCAGACGCTGATCTATGCGCTTTCGGGTTCGGATTCAAACAGAACTGCGACAGAGTTCATGAATGAGTCGCCGAAGTCACGCACTTTCGGCACGGCGGCCCGCTACCAATCGGCGCAGTTCCATCCTGCCTGTGGCTTTAAGATGGCGCTCGGCTCAATCTTCCGTGACGCGCGGCGTCAAAAGGCCGAGTTCTTCGAGGTCGATGTCGGTCAGCGGATCCTCGTCGTCGGTGAGCGCATCTGGGTCGGCCGGCGGCAGCGGCACCGAGAAATTCGACGGCATGCGGCCGGACAGCAGCCCCGCACCCTTCAATTCCTCCATGCCGGGGAGATCGCGTATTTCCTCCAGCGCGAAATGGTCGAGGAAAATATCGGTCGTGCCGTAGGTGACGGGACGGCCGGGCGTTCGGCGCCGGCCGCGCATTCTCACCCATTCGGTCTCCATCAGCGTGTCGAGCGTCCCCTTTGACGTCTCGACGCCGCGGATGTCCTCGATCTCGGCGCGCGTTACCGGCTGGTGGTAGGCGATGATCGCCAGCACTTCGAGGGCAGCGCGGGACAGTTTGCGCTGCTGCACCGTGTCACGGCTCATCAGGAAGGCGAGGTCGCCGGCGGTGCGAAACGCCCAGGCATCGCCGACGCGCACCAGATTGACGCCGCGCCGCGCATAGATCTGCTGCAGTTCAGCCATTGCCGCGGCAATGTTGATGCCGTCGGGCAATCGCGAAGTGAGCTGTTTTTCGCTGACCGGCTCGGCGCTGGCGAATACGATCGCCTCGGCCATCCGTACGGCCTCCGCCATATGCAGCCGCTCGCCAGGATTCCGCGACAAGTTCTGCCCCTGATTTTGTGCCGGGTTCTCGGCGACCGCGCCTTGCTCGGCGTCGTCGTCGACCTTGAACGGAATGACCGAAGCGTTGGCGCGTTCGCTCATGGTGTCACCTCGACTATCTTGATGGCCTGGGCGCGGCCGCGCAGATAAAGCGGCGCGAACACCTGGTCCTGCCGCATTTCCATCTTGCCTTCGCGCACCAGTTCCAGCGTCGCCGCAAACGAGCTGGCAACCGCGGTGCGCCGCTCTTCCGGGCCGGCCAGATATTCGACCAGGAAACTGTCGAGCGCCGTCCAGTCGCGCAGCGACCCGATTAGCCTGGTCAGCACGTCGCGCGCATCTTTGAGCGACCACACGCCGCGCCTGGCAATCGTCACATTGGTGATTGCCTGCTTCTGGCGCTGCTGGGCATAGGCGGTCAACAGGTCATAGAGCGAGGCCGAATAGGCATTGCGCTTCTCGACGATCACCATTTCCGGCATGCCGCGTGCAAACACGTCGCGTCCGAGCCGGTTGCGGTTGACCAGCCGTGCCGCCGCGTCGCGCATCGCCTCCAGCCGCTTCAGCCGGAACTGCAGCACCGCCGCCAGTTCCTCGCCGCTTTCGCCTTCGTCGCCAGGCTGCTTGGGGATCAGGAGTTTCGACTTGAGAAACGCCAGCCACGCCGCCATCACCAGATAGTCGGCGGCAAGCTCCAGCCTCAGCGCCCTCACCTTCTCGACGAAGGCCAGATACTGTTCGGCCAGCGCCAGGATCGAGATGCGCGACAGGTCGACCTTCTGATTGCGGGCAAGATGCAGCAGAAGATCGAGCGGACCTTCGAAGCCGGCCACATCGACGACCAACGCCGGATCGCCGGTCAGCCGGGAATCGTCGTTCTCGGCCCACAAGCGGTCCATCGGTGCGGCCTTGCCGGCCTTCAGGTCCAATGTTTCCGCCACTTCGCTTCCTTTGATGCTAGGCCACCGCGTCGAAATAACTGGCAAATTCGGCCCGAACCTCGGTTTCATCAGCCCGATCACGGTTCCTGATATAGGTCAGCGCCCGCTCCGCGCGCTCAAACGACTTGCCTTCAAGCCCGGTCGTGCGCGATGCAATGCCGGCCATCTCGTCGAACACGCCGTTGCAGTGAAGGACCAGATCGCAGCCCGCCGCAAGGATAGCGGCCGCCTTTGACGGGAAATCCCCAGAAAGTGCCTTCATCGAAGTGTCGTCGCTCATCAACAGCCCGTCGAAGCCGATTTCGCCGCGGATGATCTTTTCGATGACCTTGCCGGATGTGGTGGCCGGGTTCTTCGGGTCGATCGCGCTATAGACGACATGCGCCGTCATCGCCATCGGCAAATGGTTGAGCTCCCTGAACGGGGCAAAATCATGCCGCTGCAAGTCGCCGATCGAGGCGTCGACGGTCGGCAGTTCGAAGTGCGTATCGGCGAAGGCCCTTCCATGGCCGGGAATATGCTTCATCACCGGCAGCACGCCGCCCGCCATCAGGCCTTCCGCCGCGGCGCGACCCAGTTCGACGACGGCGCGCGGCTCCTTGCCATAGGCGCGCGCGCCGATGACGTCGCTGGCGCCCTCGATCGGCACGTCGAGCACCGGCAGGCAATCCGCCGTGATGCCGTAGCGCAGCAGATCGAAGGCATGCAGCCGCGCCATCAGCCAGGCGGCACGGGTGCCGGCATCATGGTCGTCGCGCCACAAGGCGCCGAGTGCACCGGCAGCCGGATAGTTCGGCGCCAGCGGCGGCCGCAGGCGCTGCACCCGGCCGCCCTCCTGGTCGATGAACACCGGCGCGTCCGCACGCCCGACGCAGTCGCGCATCGCGGCGACCAGATCGCGGATCTGCTCGGTCTCGCCGATATTGCGCGCAAACAGGATGAAGCCCCACGGGCATTCGTTGCGATAGAAACGGATCTCGTCGCGGGTCAGTGATTTCCCGGCGCAGCCGAGGATCATGGATCTTGATTCGGTCATGCGGAACAGTTTAGAGCTTCGCGCCGACAAAGGGAATCGCCCGCAATTGCCTCCAGAGCTTTCCGTTCACGCAAAAAAGCCGGCGCGGGCGCCGGCTTTTCGAGGGGCTTTGGTGCCGCTAGTGGGACACGAAGCAATTGCCGCCGGCAGCCTTGTAGCTGGTGCACAGTTTGATCGCCTCGTTGCGAGACTGCGCCGGAACGCGGACGCGGTAGAAGGTGCCCTTGCCGGCGATCTCGGCCTTGACGATGTTGGCGGTGCGGCCGGAAAGCACGCTGCCATAGCGGCGCTGCAGATCCTGGTAAGTCGCCTGGGCGCTTTCGACTGTCGGCTGCGAAGCGATCTGTATCGACCACGAACCAGCCCCTGCCGCGGCCGGATCGATGGAAGCGACCTGATCGGGCTTGACCTCGCCGACCACATCGACCGGCTGGTCGGACGGACGCTGCGGCGCCACCGGAACCGTGGCCGGGGTGTTGGCGGACTGCTTGCTGGCTGACGGCTGGGCCTTGGCTTCAGCCTTTGTGTCGGGCTTGGGCGCCGGCTGCAGCTTGGTGGTTTCGGCCTGATCACCGCTCGGCTGGTCGCCACTCGCCTGGTCCTCAATCTTCGGATCACTTGTCATTTGGTCGATCAGGGGCACGGTGCCGGTCTGCGCGGCGGCGTCGGCCTGGGCGGCCGGAGCCACGTGCTGCGGCGCCGGATCGGCCTGCTCGGCAGCAGCTATTTGCGGGGCGGCGGGCGCCGGATCCTCGCGCGCCACCAGCGAGCCGTCAGGTTTCACAACCATGGTCCGTACCTTGCGCGGCGCAACGGCGACGATCTCGGGGTTGGCACCCTTCTCGGCCTCCTGCAGAACCTGCGCGATGCGATCCTCGGACTTGGGCGCCGGTGCGGCGGCGGTTTCGGTAGCGCCAGCCGCATTGGTGCCAAGCGCGTTGGTGTCAGGCGCGTTGGCGTCAGGCGCGTTGATGCCAGACGCATTGGTATCAGACGCCTCGGTGCCGGGCGCGTCGATATCGTCCGCGGCATCGGGGTCATTGGGCGAAAGATCGACGACGCGGCTCTCCGGTTCGTTGGCCTTCAGGTCCACGGGCTCTTCGGTGTTGGTGACCAGCTTCTGCTGAACCGGCTCGGCGGGCTTGGCGCCCTTGACCACAGCGTCATAGACCTTGTTGTCCTGGTTCGGCACGACGGTGCCGCCTGGATTTTCCGGCTTGATCTTGATCGGCCTGTTGTCGGCCTTGACGATAACCGGCGCATCGCCGCCGCTCTTGCCGCCGAGGGTCAACGCAAAGGCGCCAAGGCCTCCGGCGATCGCCACCGCGCCAACCACCGCACCTATCAGCAGCCCGCGCCTGCGCGGCTGCCTTTCAGCCCCGCGTTCGGCAAGGCCCGGAACCGACATCTCGTCGTCCAGTTCGGGGTCGTAGTCGAGCTCATCGAAGGTGAAATCGTCGGCTTGCGAAACCGGCTGGCCACCGGGCAATGGGCCCAGATCGAAACCGTCCGCTGCATCGGCATAGGAAGCGGCTGCCGCGCTGACGGGGGCTTCCGCAGGCTTGGCGCCATAGGCGCGCGTCTCGCTACGATCCTGCTTATAGCCAGACGCGAAGCCGGCATCGTATTCATCGTCATAGCCAGCACTGCGCACCGGGGCAGGCGCTATATCCGTGGCATTCATTTCGGTGAGAAGGCTGGCAAAATCGGCATCGAGATCGTCGTAGGCGGGCGCCACCGGCTCGTCATCGTCGAAGTTGAGCTCCGGAATGTCGAGATCGTCCGCCAGCGCCACGACGCGCTCGGGCACGTCGACCGTCTCGACATCAGGCATCTCGTCATAGGCGGAAGGCTGTTGATACGAAGTTGGTGCAGCTTCCGTGTAGGCTGGCCGATCTTCATAGGATGGCCGATCCTCATTGGACCGCCTGTCTTCACGGGATGCCTGGCCTTCATAGGACGGCGCCTCTCCGACCGGTGCGGCCCGATAGGACGGCGTTGCAGCCGGCTGCGGCGGTGCCGGACGCGCCGAAGCGACCGGCTGGCCTGCAAAAGCGGGCTGAGGCTGCGCAACCGGTGTCACGCGGCTCCACGAGCGGGCCGGCTCGGGCGGTGTGGCGCGTGTTGTCAGCCAGTTCAGCCCATCGAGCGGGTCTTCTTCGGCAGCAGCTGCCACACTCTTGTCGGCCGAGTCATGATCCAGGCCGATGTTCCTGGCGAAGTCGGCATCGAGCGCATCGTTGTCTAAATCGCCCACAGGTCCGGCAGCGGCTTCAACACCGAAATCCTCGCCTTCAAGCTCATCGAGGAGGACACTGCCAAGATCGGCGTCATCGGCGGCACTGGACTGCTGCGGCTCGGCGGGCTCGTGCTCGTCCAGTTCCCAATCCAGCTCGTCGACAGCATGCACCGGTTCGTGGATGACGTCTTCAGCCGCCACCATTGGCTGTTCAGCGGCCACTGCTGGCTTCTGAACTGCCGGCCCGACGGGCTGCTGAGCAGCCATCATGGGCTTCTGGCCAGGCTGCTGGGCAGGCTGCTGGCTCATCTGAGGTTCGTTGACCGCTTGTGCCGGCCGTGTGCTCATCGCACCGAGCAGCGCGTTCAGTTCGTCTTCCAGGCTCCGTTCCTCGGCCACTGGAGCCGTCGGGACGACAGCGGCCGGCGCCGCTGGTTCGGCCGCAACCTGCGCCACCGGCTCTTCGGCGTCCTCGGCAGGCGCATCGTCGAAGCTCAGATCGAAATCGTCATCGAACGCCGCCTCGGCGGCCGTGCCGGAAAGCCGAGCGGCCTCTGGCTCTTCGATCGACAGCTCTTCGATAAACTCTGGTTCTTCGATTTCGGCAGGCTCGTTCGGGCGAACGTCGAAGTCCATGTCGACATCGGCCATGGCATCATCGAAATGGCCGGCAAGATCTTCATCGGCTGAAACCGCTTCAACCGGCGATGCCGGAGCGGCGACGTTTTCCTCCGGCTCATGCTCGTCGAACATCAGCTCGTCTTCGAGCGAGCTTGCAACGGCATCGTCGAACTCGTCATCGAACGCAGGCGCGGCGGCCTGCACGGCGGTGTCAACGGCGACCGCCTGCTCCATCGGCTCATGCTCCTCGAGCATCAGCTCGTCTTCGAGCGAACTTGCCACGGCGTTGTCGAACTCATCGTCCAAGGCGGGGTCGAAGGCGGGCTCGTCGACCGGCTCGATCGCCTGGGCTGCGGCCCCGGGTTCATCCTCGCCCGTCACCGCCACCTTGGCCGTCACATCGTCGTAGAGCCGAAAATCCTGGTCGACAGAGGCGGAAAGTTCGTCGTCACTCGACAGGTCGTCCTCGAACGGCGACACGTCTTCGAGCGAGCCGGCGACGGCGTTATCGAACTCCTCGTCGAACTCCGGCTCGACAGCGGGAGCGAACGACCTTTCGGGGGCGGAGGCAATTTCGTCGGCGGCAACAGGAGCGGCCGCAACGGGAGCAGAATCATCCGCAGCACTGTCGTCGAACGCGAAATCCTGTTCGAACGAGGCGGCAAGCTCATCCTCCATCTCGTTGGCGGCGGCCGGTTCGGGTGTCGGCTCGCGAAGCTCGGCAGGAGAACCATTGTCATTGGCATCAGTGCCGAACTCGCCCATCAACTCCTTCTCGAGATCGATGTCGAAATCGCCCTCGTCCACCGACGGTTCGGCGGCAGCGGTTTTCGGCTGGGCCGGCGTTTGCGGTTTGACCGGCTGGCGCGGGTCGAACCCCATGATCCTGGTCAGTTCCGCGAACGGATCATCGTTTGCGATGTCGTTGTGGTCGGCTGCTCTCAGCTGGGTTCTGTCTGCCATTATTGTTCCCGAACTCGCACTCATTCGGACGCCATGGACGTCGCGTAGGGTTGGCCCTTACCAGCGCAATGTGGGCAAAAGGTGACAGGTTTTTTACTCAAACCTAACGCATTTCGGTGGGCGCATTGGCTCCGATCAGCGTCAGGCCGGACGTCAAAACGTCCGAAACAGCCTGCACCAGCCCTAGTCTGGCATGCGTCAATTGTCGGTCGTTAACCTTAACAAAACGTAAGTCGGGATTATCGGTGCCCCGGTTCCAGTGTCCGTGGAAGCTGGAAGCGAGTTCGTAGAGGTAAAATGCCAGCCGGTGGGGCTCGAGCGCGAGCGCCGCAGCTTCGATCAGCCGAGGATATTCGGCGAGCTTCCTGATCAGGCCGATCTCCCCCTCATCGGTCAGCAAAGCCACTTCAGCAGCCAGCTGGTTGCGGTCGAACATGGCCTCGCCCAATTGCTCGCTTGCCTGCCGGAACACCGAATGGCAGCGCGCCGAGGCATACTGCACGTAGAACACCGGATTGTCCTTCGACTGCTCGGTCACCTTGGCGAAGTCGAAGTCGAGCGGCGCGTCGTTCTTGCGATAGAGCATCATGAAGCGGATCGGGTCGCGGCCGACCTCCTCGACCACTTCGCGCAAGGTCACGAACTCGCCGGACCGCTTCGACATGCGCACCGGCTCGCCGGCGCGAAACAGCCTCACCAACTGGCAAAGCAGCACGGTAAGCTTGACCTCGTCGCCGGCAATCGCCCGGGCAAGCGCTTCCAGCCGTTTCACATAGCCGCCATGATCGGCGCCAAGCACATAGATCAGGTCGACGAAGCCGCGATCGACCTTGTCCTTGAGGTACGCGACATCGGCGGCGAAATAGGTGAAGGTGCCGTCCGACTTGACCAGCGCCCGGTCCATGTCGTCGCCGACCGCGGTCGAGCGGAACAGCGTCTGCTCGCGGTCCTCCCAGTCGTCCGGCTTCTCGCCTTTGGGCGGCGGCAGCTTGCCCTTGTAGATGTGGCCCTTCAGCGTCAGGTCGCTGATCGCCGAGCGGATCTTCTTCGCATTGTTGGCATGCAGCGTCCGCTCGGAGAAGAAGACGTCATGATGCACGTTGAGCAACGCCAGATCCTCGCGGATCATCGTCATCATCGCATCGATCGTTCTGTCCTTGACGATGGCAAGCGCCTCTTCATCCGGCATCTGCAGCAGGGAGCGGCCGAATTCGCCGGCCAGCGCCTGACCAACGGGGATCAGATAGTCGCCTGGATAAAGCCCGGGCGGAATCTCGCCGATCTCATCGCCGAGTGCCTCGCGGTAGCGCAGCATGACGGAGCGTCCGAGCACGTCGATCTGCGAACCGGCATCGTTGATGACGTATTCCTTGGTCACGTCGTAACCGGCGAAGGCCATCAGATTGGCCAGCGCGTCGCCGACCACGGCACCCCGGCAATGGCCGACATGCATCGGCCCGGTCGGGTTGGCCGAGACATATTCGACATTGGTTTTCTTGCCGCCGCCGACCGTCGAGCGGCCGTAGTTGCGGCC
Organism: Mesorhizobium sp. WSM4830; assembly: GCF_055811495.1. NCBI lineage: Bacteria > Pseudomonadati > Pseudomonadota > Alphaproteobacteria > Hyphomicrobiales > Phyllobacteriaceae > Mesorhizobium > Mesorhizobium sp. WSM4830. The sequence goes on from NZ_JBVVQI010000008.1 coordinate 40,467, forward strand.
TTCGCCGAGCAGCGCCGTCAGATGCGCCTGCCAGAAGCCGTCCTTGAGCCTGAGATTGACGAAGCCCGGGCCAGCGATCTCGGCGGCCGCGATATCCTCGTCGGCGCGCAGCGCCTCGGCCAGCCTTTCGGCCAGCGCACGCGGGCTCTGGCCGGTCGGCTTGGCCAACACCATGGCAGCGTTGGTCGCGAGGTCGCCATGGCTGGCATCGCGCGGCGGCTCGACGGCGATGCGCGACAGGTCCGGCGACGCGCCATCCTTGTCTTTCAAATCAAGCGCTTTGACGACCTTTATGATTCGCGCGTTGAAATCGGCGAAGATGTTCATTGCTATGGCTCTGACGGTTTGCAGGGATCCGGCGCGTTGGCCGGCAAAATCGCGCCCGCCCTAGCTCAAATCCGGCGTATGGTCAAACAAACGCCTGTGTTCCTTGAGCGCATAAGTGTCCGTCATGCCTGCCAGGAAATCGGCAACACTGCGCGCCTTGACGCGGTCCTCTGCCCGGTCGAGCCCTTCGCGCCAGCCATCCGGCATGGCGCGTGGATCGGCGAAATAAACGTCGAACAGGTCCCTGACGATCTGATCGGCATCGGCGCGCACCCGCATGACCTCCGCGTGTCGGTAGAGGTGCTTGTAAAGAAAGGCCTTCAGCTCCTTTTCCGATGCGGCCGTCTCGGCGGAGAAGCTCACCATCGTCTCGCCGGCCGCCCTTACCGCTTCGGCGCTGCCGGGCTTGATGCGCGCCAGATTGGCCGTCGTCGAGACGATCACGTCCTCGACCATGATGGTGATCTGCCGGCGCATCAGCTCGTGGCCGGTGCGTACGTCATCGAGCGCCGGATAGCGCTCACGCACGCCCTTGAGGATCGACCCCGGCAGCGAGACGCCCTCCAGCATATCCAGCGTCAACAGCCCTGCCCTCAAGCCGTCATCGATGTCGTGGGTGTTGTAGGCGATATCGTCGGCAATCGCCGCGCACTGCGCCTCGATACCGGCGAAGCGGTCGAGCTCGAGGTCGTGCAGTTCGGAATAGTCGCGGATCGCCTGCGGCACCGGCCCCTTCAGCCCTTTGCCCTTGGCATCGGTCAGCGGGCCATTGTGCTTGACCAGCCCCTCCAGCGTTTCCCAGGTGAGGTTCAGCCCGTCGAACTCGGCATAGCGCCGCTCCAGCCGCGTCACCACACGCAGCGACTGCGCATTGTGGTCGAAGCCGCCCCAGGCGGCCATCTTATCGTTCAGCGCGTCCTCGCCGGTATGGCCGAAAGGCGTGTGGCCGAAGTCGTGCACCAGGGCCACCGCCTCGGCCAGGTCCTCGTCGCCGCGCAACGCCCGCGCCAGAGCGCGTGCGATTTGCGCTACCTCGATCGAATGCGTCAGCCTCGTGCGGTAATGGTCGCCTTCGTGTGCAACGAACACTTGCGTCTTGTGCTTCAGCCGGCGGAACGCCGTCGAATGGATGATGCGGTCGCGGTCGCGCTGGAACGGCGTGCGCGTCGGGCTTTCCACCTCGTCGAACAGCCGGCCGCGCGACTTCGCCGGGTCGCTGGCATAGGCCGCGCGCGGCCGATAGCCGAATCCGATGTCGCCCAACTCGTTGGTCATAGCGTATGCCGCAGTTGACTTGCCCCGTCGCGCTTCATACCTATCATACAAAACGGAAAGCAAGGTGACGCCCATGGGCGCTGATGCCAAGACCGCCATGAAAGTCGAGATGACCGACGCCGCCGCTAGGCGGATCGCCAAGATTGTGGCGAGCGAAGCCGGTAAGACGGCCCTGCGCGTTTCGGTCGAGGGCGGCGGCTGTTCCGGCTTCTCCTACAAGTTCGACCTGGTCGACAGGCGCAATGACGATGACGTCGCCATTGAAAAGGACGGGGCCACCGTGCTGATCGACGACCTGTCGCTGGTCTATATGGGCGGCTCGGTGATCGATTTCGTTGACGATCTGATGGGCCAGTCGTTCCAGATCAGAAACCCCAATGCGGTCGCCTCCTGCGGCTGCGGCACCAGCTTCTCGATCTAGAAATGCCCGACATCGGCGCGGTCCGTCAGGTCGCGCTTTCCGCCGGGCGCGACCTCGATGCGACGCTGGCGTTCTGGCGCGAGGTGCTCGGCATGAACCTGCATGCGCGTTTCGATCCGCCGGGCATCGCCTTCATCCTGGCCGGTGGCGTGCGCCTGCTTTTCACCGACGGCCTGCCGGCCGGCACCGTCTATCTCGACATATCCGGCCTCGAAGAGTTCCACGCTTCGGCAAGGGCCGCCGGCGTTCCCTTCACCGCGCCGCCGGCGCTCGTCCATCGCGACACCGAAGGCCTGTTCGGCCAGGCGGGGGAAAGCGAATGGATGGCCTTCCTAAAGGACCCGGCAGGCAATACGATCGGCCTTGTCGAACGTCATCCACCGGATCGCTAGTCTCCGGACCACCAGCCTATCGAGGCCGTCATGAAAATCGTCACCTGGAACATCAACGGCGTCCGCGCCCGCATCGGCAATTTGACCCATTGGCTGACGGAAAGCGCGCCCGACATCGCCTGCCTGCAGGAGATCAAGACGGTCGACGAGCAGTTTCCTCGCGCCGAGATCGAGGCGCTCGGCTACAATGTCGAGACTCACGGCCAAAAAGGCTTCAACGGCGTCGCCATCCTGTCGAAGCTGCGTTTCGACGAGGTCAATCGCGGCTTGCCGGGCGACGATGCCGACGAGCAGGCGCGTTTCATCGAGGGCGTGTTCTCGACCGACAAGGGCGCCTTGCGCGTTGCCTCGATCTATCTGCCGAACGGCAATCCGATCGACGACGAGAAGAAGTTCTCCTACAAGCTTACCTGGATGGCGCGACTTGAGCGCTGGGCCGAAGAGCGGCTTGCGCTGGAAGAGCCACTGGTTCTGGCCGGCGACTACAATGTCATCCCCGAGCCGATCGACGCGAAATATCCGGAAAACTGGCTAAGCGATGCGTTGTTCCAGCCCGCGACGCGGCAGGCGTTCCGGCGGCTAAAGAATCTCGGCTTCACCGAAGCCGTGCGTGCCGTCACCGACGCCCCGGACGTCTTTACGTTCTGGGACTATCAGGCCGGCGCCTGGCAGAAAAACAACGGCATTCGCATCGACCATTTGCTTCTGTCGCCCGAAGCCGCCAACTGGTTTTCCTCGGCTTCGATCGAAAAGCAGGTGCGCGCCTGGGAAAAGCCCTCCGACCACGTGCCGGTGGCGATCGATCTGGCGTTGCAGCCGCCCTGACCGGAGCTGCTGTCCGGCGGCACTTTGATAAGTTGACCTCTTATCGCCACAAATCGCGTGCTTGATGAGAAATCATCATGGTGGCTGGGGTTCCCATGACTACTCGATTTGCACTCTGCCCGATCGGCTGCGCGCTTGCGATGGCGGTGGCGACGCCGGCTTTTGCCGATGCAGAGTGCCTTGCCAACGGCAAATCATTCCAGATCGGCCGGGTCGCCTGCCTGACGCTTGCCGGCCAAAGCTACCTCGCCCGTTGCGAGATGGTGCTCAACAACACGTCCTGGACAAAGCAGCGGGATGGCTGCCCGGACAACACGCTGGCCCCACATCTGCAGGGCACGCCGATCTCAACACCGGCGCCCGGCGGCATGCCGGCGGAACCGACCGATAATTGATTTAAATCGACAATCCCGCCGACCTATTGGTCGCCGCCACCCTTGGTGAGGATGTCGTCGGCCAGCGAGATCGCGGTGCGGCGGTCGGCTTCGCCGGCGGCGGCAAACGCTTCTTCCTGCATGCCACGGATCCATGGCTGGTCGGCGGGTGAGGCCCGCTCGAGCGCCGCGGTCATCATCGCCAGCCCCCGCACGATCTTGCCGCTTTGGAAAAGCAGGTTGCCGAGCGTCGCCTGCGCGCCCGCATGGCCCTTTTCGGCCGCCAGCTGGAACCAGCGTCCGGCCTGCTTGACGCTGGCCTTGACGCCGCCCTCGCCCTTGAGGAACATCTGGCCCATCTCGAACTGGGCGTTCGGATTGCGGTAGTTGGCGGCGGCACGCATGTAATATTCCTGAGCCGCCACCTCGTTCTCCTCGACGGGGCTGCCGGGAATGCCTTTCCTCAGATAGTCACCAAGCGCCACCAGAGCGTCCGAAACATAGCTTTCCTCGGGCGAACCGGGCTCGACATCCTGGTCGACGATCTCGCTGAAGAACTTGAATGCCGCGTAGTCGTCTCGCGCCACGCCATCGCCTTCGGCATACATGCGCGCAAGCTTCCAGGTAGCGCCGATCTGGCCGTTCTCCGCGGCATACTTATAGGCTTCCGCGGCCTGCTCCTTATGGCCGTTCTTGTAGGCGGAAAAGCCGAACTGGAACACCGCCCACGGGCTCGACTGCGGCTTCACACCGGTCTTGTCGTCGAACACCTTTTCGTCGAAGGCCATGGCCTGGCCGACGGCGCCCAAGGTCGCGCCAAACGTGGCGAGCGCAACCAGTGCCGAAAGGACAGACGACCTCAACAACTCAGATGTCCGCATAGCAGTGTGTTTCTTTGGCACCGCCGGGATGGGTGACCGCGCCGTCGCGGGCAGATCCGACCGTCTGTGCGTATTTCCAGATCGCGCCCGACTGATAGTCGGTCGTGCGCGCCTTCCATCCTTTTGCCCTCGCCGCCAGTTCGGCTTTGGACAATGCAACCTCGATCGTGCCGTTCACCGCATCGATCGAGATCAAGTCGCCATCCCTAAGCAGCCCGATCGGGCCGCCCACTGCCGCTTCCGGCCCGACATGGCCGATGCAGAAACCGCGCGTCGCGCCCGAAAAACGCCCGTCGGTGATGAGCGCCACCTTGCCGCCCATGCCCTGGCCGTAGAGAGCCGCCGTCGTCGACAGCATTTCGCGCATGCCCGGGCCGCCGCGCGGACCCTCGTAACGGATGACGAGAACCTCGCCTTCCCTATAGTTGCGATGCGTAACCGCTTCGAAACATTCCTCTTCCGAATCGAAGCAGCGCGCCGGACCCGAGAATTTGAGCTCCGTCATGCCGGCGACCTTCACGATCGCGCCTTCGGGGGCAAGGTTACCCTTCAAGCCGACGACCCCGCCGGTCTGGGTAATCGGCCTGTTGGCGGGACGGACCACATCCTGGCTGTCATTCCAGGAAACATGTTCCATATTTTCGGCCAAAGTGCGGCCGGTCACCGTCAGGCAATCGCCATGAAGATAGCCATGGTCGAGCAGCGTCTTCATCAAGAGCGGAATGCCGCCGGCCTCGAACATGTCCTTGGCGACGTATTTGCCGCCCGGCTTGAGGTCGGCGATATAGGGTGTTTTCTCGAATATCCTGGCCACGTCGAAAAGATCGAACTTTATCCCGGCCTCGTGCGCGATCGCCGGCAGATGCAGCGCCGCGTTGGTCGAGCCGCCAGTGGCCGAGACCACGGTCGCGGCATTTTCCAACGCTTTTATAGTAACGATGTCGCGCGGGCGGATGTTCCTTGCGATCAGCTCCATGATCTTTTCGCCGGAAGCGAAATTGAAGCGGTCGCGCATCTCGTAGGGTGCCGGCGCGCCGCAGGAATAGGGCAGCGCCAGGCCGATCGCCTCAGCGACGGTGGCCATGGTATTGGCGGTGAACTGGGCACCGCAGGAGCCGGCCGACGGACAGGCGGCTTGCTCGATCTCGAGCAGCTCGGCGTCGCCGATGGTGCCGACCGAGTGCTGGCCGACCGCCTCGAACACGTCCTGCACGGTGATCTGCCGGCCACGGTAGCTGCCGGGCAGTATCGAGCCGCCATAGATGAAGATCGACGGCACGTTGAGGCGCACCATGGCCATCATCATGCCAGGCAGCGACTTGTCGCAACCGGCCAATCCGACCAGCGCATCGTAGCAATGGCCGCGCATGGTGAGCTCGACCGAGTCGGCGATGACCTCGCGCGACACCAGCGACGATTTCATGCCCTGATGGCCCATGGCGATGCCGTCGGTGACGGTGATGGTGCAGAATTCGCGCGGCGTGCCGTTGGCCGCCGCCACGCCCTTCTTGACCACTTGCGCCTGGCGCATCAGCGAGATGTTGCAGGGTGCGGCCTCGTTCCAGCAGCTGGCGACACCGACCAGAGGCTGCGCGATCTCGGCCGCCGACAGCCCCATCGCATAGAGGTAGGAGCGATGCGGCGCCCGCTCGGGACCAACGGTCACGTGGCGGCTCGGCAGCTTGGCCTTGGAGATCCCTCTGGCGTCCATACTCGTCCTTACCGCGGGCGGTGCGGCCTGCCTCTTCGCCTAGCCTTTTGGCGCGTGTCCCGAGACAAGTTTGAGGTGCGCCGGGTTTATGGCGGGAAATGGGCAATGTTCCCGGGCGGCCGGGTGGCGCGAGGGTTGTTCAGAAACTGTTGCCAAAACGTCACAATTACAGGAGCGAACGTTATGGGCGGCAATTGCGGCGCTGGCCGATCCACCGAACAAAACAACCGGGCAGTGCCCGGCCGTTTTGCCGTTTAAAAATCTGTGGTTAGAACTTGATCTTGACGGAAGCCGAACCGGCGAGAAGCAGGTCGTTGCCATAGGTATAGGTGACGGCATTTGCCACGTCGCCGACACCGCTGAAAGTCGATGACCCGCTCGTCAGCACACCGATCGAGCCGCCGAGCCTGACCTCGACCTGGTCGTTCGGCGAATAGGAGACGCCGCTGGCCACGGCCCAGGTATCCGACTGATAGCCGGAGGTCGTCGAAGTGCCGCGATCCCAGGTCAGCGAAACCACGCCCGACAATTGATCGGTGAACTTGTGACCGATACCGCCGGTTACCGTCCAGCCGTCGCGATAAAGCAGGTCGAATGAAACGGGCGAGGGAGCACCGGTCACCGGACTGCGCACGCCATTAATGGCAATGACGCCAAGCTTGCTCCACTCCTGCCAGCGGATGGAACCGAAGGCCAGCCAGCCAGGAGCTATACCGCTCTGCAGCTTGAATTCCAGAGCTTGAGGTATCTCGGCCGACGCCGAGACTGGGTACACCCCGGTAGAGCCAGGAATCAGATCCGCCGGAAAGGCGCCCCTGAAGCCGGTCGTGTCGACGGTTCCCGACAGCCCGTCGTACTTGTAGCTCGAAGAGTACATCAGGCTGGCGCGCAGGGCGATCTCGGGGATCTCGTAGGCCGCGCCCGCACGCCAACCCCACGCCTCGTCGGACAGCTTGAAGACGCCGAGGCCGGTATTGCCGAAGGCGAGCAGTGTCTGGCGGGACAGAAACGCGTCGACCTGTTGGTACGAGACACCGCCGATGAACCGAAAGGCGCCCTTGCCGACGTTCACCTTGTAGGAACAGGTAAGACCGAAATCGTTTGTGTCGACGGCGTATTTGACCGCTGTCGGCGAATAGGCGTTATTGGCGCCGAAGTTTGCATCCGCACCATACGGTTCCGTATAGGTCGCAAGACAGTCCACCGGTTCAAAGAGGTTGGCCTTTAGCCCGACATGCGGGACCGCATAGTCGCCGCCAACATCCACCGCCGACGTCGACAATCCCGAGCCATCCAGACGCTGCACATTCTTGAGTTTGCGCTGTGGCGAAACATAGGTGACGCCCGCATCGAACGAATATGGCGCCGCGTCGAACAGCTGGTCGATGTTGACGCCGCCCCGGTCAAAGCCCCCGGCCTGCACCGTCCCAGCCAAAGCCAGCGAAAAAGCCCCCGCGCCCAGCAGCACTTTCAGACGCGAATAACACATGAATCTCCTCCCCGAAATATCCTTGCATCAAGCTAGAACCAATTCAGGTTAACGGCGCAACAACGAATTCGCCGTGCGTACATGTACACCTTGGCGGAACGCATTTCCGACAAGGTTGCGGTCTTTTTCCCGAGGCGGGAAAATGGCCGCCTCAATACAAATTGACGAGAAAACTCGGGAATACCACCTAAAACACTACAGAACAGGGCATTTTGCGTGCCCAGTCAGCCATTGTTACATTACGGCAACAATGGGGCAAAAACATTCAGTTTGCCTCAAGATTTACGCTGCGGAATGCCTGTTTTCGTGGCAAGCGGCCTGCCTTGAAAGCAGATTCGTGACCGGCGAATCTGTTGCGGCCAGCCGACCCAATCTGTTCGATCAGCCAGCGTCGCGCACCCGCGCCAATGCCACCGAAAGCTTCTCTTGCGCCTCGCGATATTCGGCGAGTTTTTCACGCTCGGCCTCCACCACCTCTTCCGGCGCGTTGGCGACGAATTTCTCGTTGGACAGCTTCTTGTAGAGCCGCGCTATTTCCTCGGTCACCTTGGCAAGCTCCTTGTGCAGGCGCGCTGCCTCGGCGGCAAGGTCGATCAGGCTGCCGAGCGGCAGGCAGATGGTCGCCTCGTTGACGACAATCTGGGCGGATCCCCTCGGTGGCGCCTCGGCGAGCGAGATGTCGCCGACCCGCGCGAGACGCTTGATAGCCGAGCCCTGACGCTCGAGCCTTTCGCGTGTCGCTTCGTTGGCGCCGATCACCACGAGCGGTGCGATCGCCGCCGGCGGCACGTTCATTTCCGAACGCACCGAGCGGATGCCGGAGACGAGATCGACCAGCCAGTTGATATCGGCGGCGGCCGCCTCGTCCTCGAAGTCGGGCGACGGCCATGCTGCATGACAAAGCAACGATGGCCGTTGCCTGCCCTCGCCGGCGGTTTCGGCCCACAGTTCCTCGGTCATGAACGGCATCATCGGATGCAGCAGCTTGTAGATCTCGTCGAGCACGAAGGCGACGCATGCCCTGCTCTCGGCCTTGGCGGCCTCGTCGGTGCCCATGAACACCGGCTTCAGCAGTTCCAGGTACCAGTCGCAGAACTGGTTCCAGACGAACCGGTAGGCGGCACCTGCCGCCTCGTTGAAGCGGTATGAGGTGATGCCGTCCGTTATATCACGCGCGGCTCGCGTCAGCTCGGTCAGGATCCAGCGGTTGACCGCCAGCTTGGCGTCCTGCAGCCAGAAATCGTCGTCGCGCGCCACTTCGTTCATCTCGGCGAAGCGCGTCGCGTTCCACAGCTTGGTGCCGAAATTGCGATAACCGGCAATGCGGGCCGGATCGAGCTTAACGTCGCGCCCTTGCGCTGCCATCACCGTTAGGGTGAAGCGCAGCGCATCAGCGCCGTATTCATCGATGAGCTCGAGCGGATCGATGACGTTGCCTTTCGACTTCGACATCTTCTGCCCGTTCTTGTCGCGAACCAGCGCATGGACATAGACGGTATGAAATGGCTCCTGATCCATGAAATGCAGGCCCATCATCAGCATGCGGGCGACCCAGAAGAAGATGATGTCGAAACCGGTGACCAGCACGTCGGTCGGGTAATAGGTCTTCAGCTCCGGCGTCTGGTCCGGCCAGCCGAGCGTCGAGAACGGCCACAGCGCCGACGAGAACCATGTATCGAGCACGTCCTCGTCGCGGGTCAGGATCTCGCCAGGCTGGAAATTCTCGAGCTTGTCCTCGACCCAGGCCTTCCACGGCCCTTCCAGCGCCAGATAATATTCGACGGCGGCACCGAGCGCCTCTTCCTCGGTCTTTTCGACAAAGACATGCCCGTCCGGCCCATACCAGGCAGGGATCTGGTGGCCCCACCAGAGCTGGCGCGAAATGCACCAGGGCTGGATGTTCTCCATCCAGTCGAAATAGGTCTTTTCCCAGTTTTTGGGCACGAAATTGGTACGGCTCTCGCGCACCGAGGCGATCGCCGGCTTGGCCAGTTCCGCCGCATTGACATACCACTGGTCGGTCAGAAACGGCTCGATCGGCACGCCGCCGCGGTCGCCATGCGGCACCGCGTGGCGATGCGGCTCGACCTTCTCGAGAAAGCCGCCCGCCTCCATCAACTCGACGATCTTCTTGCGCGCATCGAAACGGTCGAGTCCGTCGAGGCTGTCCCAGACGGCCTGGCGCTCCGGCGTCACTTTCAGTCCGGCGAGAAAGTCCTCATTGTCCTTGAGGCTCACCGCCGCATTGACGGTGAGGATGTTGACCGCCGGCAGCCGGTGGCGCTTGCCGACCTCGAAATCGTTGAAATCATGCGCTGGCGTGATCTTGACCGCACCGCTGCCTTTTTCGGGATCGGAATACTCGTCCGCGACCACCGGGATCCTGCGGCCGACGATCGGCAGGATGAGGTTCGTGCCGACAAGATGCCGGAAACGTTCGTCGTCGGGGTGGACTGCGACAGCCGTATCGCCCAGCATCGTCTCCGGCCGGGTCGTCGCAACGGTGATGAAGGTCTTCGGATTTTCCGGATCGAATGTCGTGCCTTCGACCGGATAGCGGAAGTGCCAGAGGTTGCCGTTGACTTCCTGCTGCTCGACCTCGAGATCCGAGATGGCGGTCAACAGCTTCGGGTCCCAGTTCACAAGGCGCTTGTCCTTGTAGATCAGCCCTTCCTTGTAGAGCGTCACGAACACTTCGAGCACGGCCTTGGAGAGGCCCTCGTCCATGGTGAAGCGCTCCCGGCTCCAGTCGGCCGAGGCCCCGAGCCGCTTCAGCTGGTTGAGGATCGCGCCGCCGGACTCGTCCTTCCACTCCCAGACTTTGTCGATGAACTCATCGCGCGTCAGGTCGCGGCGGTGGATCTGCTTTTCCATCAGCTGGCGCTCGACCACCATCTGCGTGGCGATGCCGGCATGATCCATGCCCGGCTGCCACAAGACATTCTTGCCGCGCATGCGCTCGAAGCGCACCAGAATGTCCTGCAGCGTGTTGTTGAGCGCATGGCCCATATGTAGCGAGCCGGTGACGTTCGGCGGTGGGATGACGATGGTGAAGGCTTCAGCCCCCTCCTCGGCCCCGGCGCCGGCCCGAAACGCGTCGGCCTCTTCCCATATCCTGGCAATCTTCGGCTCGACGGCTTTGGCGTCGTAGGTCTTTTCGAGCATGGGAAAACGGTCCGCGCTGTCCGGAATTTGTGGTCCGGTGTAAATCGGAAGGTTGTTGCCAAGTCAACCGCAAGGGCATGGCCGATAGATAGCGCCGGGATGGTTCGGTGCAACTCGCGGAACTGAATGTTACAAGGCAATCGCGTCAGGTTCGCGCTGCCCCTTGCCGTGCCTTCCAGCCTTGGTGGTTGGCGAAAGCCAAAGAGACATCCGATCTCCCCCCTTGCGGGGAGATCGGATGCTTCGCCGATGGCGCCTGTCGGCAGGCAGATGAGGGGCAGCGCTGACGTCGACAATTCGCCGGTCGAGCGCCGCCCGTCGGCGGCTCTCCGAATTGCTACTGCGCGCCGCGCGCGACGCGCTCGATTTCCTCGCGCACCAGCCGCTCGACCAGCGTCGGCAGGTTGTTGTCCAGCCAGTCCTGCAGCATGGGCCGCAGCATCTCCTCGGCCATCTCGTCGAAGGTCTTCTTACTGCGGCTGGCAAACGCGTCGGAAAGCTCGCCGAAGGCGGCGGCAACCTGCCGGCCCGTATGCTCCGAAAGGATCGCCGGACGTGCGGGCGGCGCCTCGCTGGCCGCCGGACGCGCAAATCCGATTTTCGAAGGTTCCGGGCCGATTTTCGAAGGTCCCGGGCTGCTTTCCGATGGCTCCAGCCCAATCTCCGAAGGCTCCGGCGCAGGTCCAGCAGTCGCCTCGCCCTCGAAAATCTCGGCTTTCGGCTCGGCGTCCGGCGTATGGGATGGCTCGGCGCGCTCCGGCTTGGCCATCGCGTCGCCGACCGCGGCGATCTCGCGCCGCCAATCGGCGATGATGGTGTCGGTCGTCTCCGCAGCCTTGGCCGTCGCAGGCCGATCCGGCTTTGCAGGCGGCTCGGGAACGGTGTTCACCTCAGCCAGCGTCACCGCTGCTTTTACCGGGCCGGGGCGGAGCGGCGTTTCCAGGCGCTCGATGACCGGCGCGACCGTTGGCTGCACCTCGGCCCGCGTGGCCGGCTTGGCGATCTCCAGTCCGCCGCGCAGTTCGGAACGGAACGTATCCCCCTCCGCTGCCCGTCCCGCAGCCGGCGCCGGTTGCAGATCCTGGCGCAGCTCGTCCGCGTCGCCCGGCTGCTTGCGGCCGGTATCGCTGTCCTCGATGATCCTTCTGATGGAAGCCAGTATTTCTTCCATGGAAGGTTCGCGCTGTACGCTGCTTGCCGTCGCCATCGTCACATCCGCCGCCCTTGTGACTCGTTCTCAGATTTCCTGTCCGGCAATGCCGGATTCGAATCATGGCAACAGCGTAACCGACGGAACGCCTTGCGAGAATCCCCAATCTGGCGACATCTCGGATTTCAACAGATTAGGGTCGGGAGTTGAGGCCCGCGCGTCGTTCGAGCGCGGGCTGAAAACACGGCCTGGCGATCAGCGGCCGTCCGGCGTGCGCAGGCCGATCCACTTGTCCTTGACGGCGTTGTAATGCTCTTCCGGCCTGTACTTCGTCACGTTGAGCGCAAGGCGCTCTGCCGACAAATGGCCAACCGCCGAGAGGATGGCATAGCTTGCCACCACCACGTCGCGTTCGGCGCTGACAAGATTGATCTTGGCGGTGATGAGCGTCGCCTGCGCGTTGAGAACGTCGAGCGTGGTGCGCTGGCCGACATTGCGCTCTTCGATGACGCCGTTCAAGGCAAGCTGTGCGGCGGCGACCACCTGCCGGTTGGCCGTGACGCTTTGCTGCGCGGCGGTGTATTGCGACCATGCCGATGTCACGGCCTGACGCACCTGGTCGCGACTGACGTCGACTTCGATCCGCGCCTGGCTGAGCGATTCCTTAGACTGGCGCACAGTCGCCGAGGTCCGTCCGCCCGAATAGATCGGCACAGTCAGCGTGGCACCGATGTTCGCCGACGTCCTTGTGCCGTCCTGCGTTGCCCCAAGGACGCCCGGAACCGTGTTGCGATAGTCGCTGGAGACGCCGGCGCTGGCCGAAAGCTGCGGGAGCAGCGCGCCTTCGGCAGATTTCACCGAAAACGCCGCCGCGTCGACCAGGTGCTGGGTGGCGAGAATGGCCGGATGCTCGGCCGATGCGATCGCGATCGCCGCATCGAGGCTCGACGGCAACAGCTTCGATGCTGGCGAAGCCGGCCTGAGCCTGCCCGGCTCGTCGCCGACGATCTGGCGATAGGTCGCAGCACTTGCCAGCGCCGTCGCACGGGCGGCGCTCAACTGCGCCACCGCGGAGGCACGCTGGGCGTCGGCCTGCGCGACGTCGGTGCGGGTACCCTCGCCGACCTCGAAGCGCGAACGCGCCGCACGCGCCTGCTCGGTCAGGAATTGCAGGTTCTGTTCGGTCAGCACGGCAATCTGACGATCGCGGATAACGTCCATATAGGCGCTCGCCGCGTTGAACAGCGTGTTCTCTTCAGTGTTGCGCAAGCTTTCGAACGATGCGCTGACTCGCGCTTCGGCGGCGGCGACGTTGTTCTTGGTCTGGAAGCCGTCGAACAGGGTTTGATTGATCTGGACGCCAAAGTTGCCCGTGGTTATGCGCGCGGTTCGACTCGTACCATTGATGTGGGTGCTGGTGTAATCGATGTCTGCGGAGCCGGTGATGGTCGGGCGCCAGCCGGACTTGGCGATGGCGACGCCCTCGTCGGTGACGCGGGCGCCGGCGCGTGAAGAATTAAGCGAGGAATTGTTCTGATAGGCCTTTGAAAGTGCCCCGAGGATAGTTTCGGCCGAGGCGGCCAGTGGAGAAAGCGCTGTCGCCGAAACGAGGACAGCGGTAAAAAGCAACTTGCGTACAGACGGCACGTTATATTCCCTCATTCGTTTTGCACGGGAACTGCGCCACGCTGGCTTCTCCTTCTGATCAGCCGGCGCCGCGTTTTCTATCGTTCCCCCGCTGAAAGCCCCCAAGAAACACCCGGTTATGCAGATCAGCAACGATTGTTCAAACGCAAGCGATCATGACAACGCCTTCGCTGCAAGGCAAAATCACTCAGAATTCGAAGGCGGGAATGCGTTCAAATCCCGGTAGTGGCTTAATTGCCGCATTAAATGCGCGTCTTCCCGTTACAACCCCTCCAGTCTTAAAAAAAAGCCGGGCTACGCCCGAATTGCCCTGCCCTTCCACGGCGACGAGTCGGCCGCCTTCGGCAAGCTGGTCGAACAGCGCCGCCGGCACCTCGCCGACGCTGCCGCCGATCAGGATGACGTCATAAGGCGCGTTTGCGGCATGGCCTCGCGGCAGCGGCCCCTGGACCACGGTGACATTGCCGCAACCCAGCGCCGCAAGCGTCGAAGTGGCGGTCTCGGCTAGGGCCGGATCGCTTTCCAGCGCCACCACGAACCTTGCCAGCCGCGACAGGATCGCCGCCGCATAGCCGGTGCCGCAGCCGACATCGAGTGCCGAATCGCCTGGGCCGATATCGGCCAGTTGCATCAGCTTGGCCAATGGCGACGGTTCCATTAGATAGCGCGGACCCTCGGCCGTATCGGCAATGCGGATGTCCTCATCGATATAGGCAAGATCGCGCTGGCCGGAGGCAACAAAGGCCTCGCGCGGCACGAAAAGCATCGCCTCGAGCAACGGCGCGCTGGTCACGTCGGTGGTGCGGATCTGGCCGTCGACCATCTTCACCCGGCGTTCGGCAAAATCAGCGCTCATGTTCCAACCATCCGCTTGCCGCGCGAAGGCCGCGGCTGTTTCGACCGGAACTGAAGCCCCCTGGCGCTGACGCGCGGGAGCTCGGGTATTGGAGGCCTCGCCCGGAATCGAACCGGGGTGCAAGGATTTGCAGTCCTCTGCGTAACCACTCCGCCACGAGGCCTCGTTGCTCCCGGCGTTCCACCCGGCTCCAATAGGTTGCGGCGAAAATGCCGTCAAGCGGCCACCATGCATTCCCAACGGTTCTTCCGACATCGAGGCACTGCTTATCAACGCCATGCCATGCTAGCAATAACATATTAGCTTATCGTTAAGCATGATTCTCGGCGAGAGGAACCCGAACCCGGCGGCCACGTTGGGCAGAAAGGAGGCTCCGCCATGGCTCGATCAGCGACGCAAGACGGCACACCGCGCGGATTGTCGCAGTCTGCAGAGCTTGTGCGCTATGCCATCGACCGCCTCGGCATAGAAGGCGCAAACAGCCTGCCGCCGCGCGACCGGGCGCGGCTGGCGTCGGCTACCGCCGTTCTCAAGGAGCTCTGCGAACGCCTGGAAAGCTGTTTCGACGAGCCTCGGTGATGCCTGGACGGACCACGCCGCTCACCGACATTTTGCCGGATGCCGGCCTGTCAGCAGGGCAGTCTCAGTCCGGCCTCCGCCGCCGCTCCCACCAGACGACGAAGCGGCGCCGGTGACGGCGCACCAATGCGAATTCGTAAGAGAGCACCAGCAATCCGATCGGTACCATCCAGAAACCCAGGATTGGCAGGAAGCCGAGAATGCCGCCGATGATCAGCACAACGCCGATCGCAATCCTGAGGCCGCGCGAGCGCGGCATGGTGAACTGGCGGCCGAAGACCGAGATTTTCCGGGCCGGTGGCTGTTCGTCGCTCATTGCCGTCATGTGAAATGTCGATCCATTTGCATCAGTAGCACCGTCAGCCGGAGAAAGCCGCAACGGCCTTTTCTGTTCCGTGACAGGCGAGAGACAGCTCATATGAGGGCGCTCGCCGGCCATTGCCAGAAAGCCCTGCGCCAAAAAGCACCGAAAAAAATGCAAAATGCTTCTTTGCAAAGCCGAAACGGGTTTGCTATAGGCTGCCCCACTCACGCAAGAGCCTCTGTTCCCCGGTAGCTCAGTGGTAGAGCAACCGGCTGTTAACCGGTTGGTCGCTGGTTCGAATCCGGCCCGGGGAGCCAACATTTACAAAAACTTACCCCATCCTGAAATTCCCCGGAAAACTGCTGATCTACAGCATGTCTACAGAATCGAGTTTCGCTATTGGTTTGATTTGATGTTGCCGCGATCAGCGTGACAGGATGGCTTTGCACGAATTTTAGTATCGCCCAACGCCCGGTCAGGCGGGAACGGGGTTCGATTCCCCTTGGGCGTACCAAGCATTTCAACTACTTAGCGAACAAGCAGATAAAACGGTCAAATAGCGGTCAAATAAGCCTGTTCCAGCGACGGTAGCCATCCTCGCTGAGCGCGGCGTCCGAACGCTTTAGGGATGGATTTCGGAGCTTCGGTCCTGACGTGGACTGATGATGCCGGTTCGCGTGGAGCAAACCCAGTCGGCGAGGTTTCATATCTGCGCTCTTGAGGGGGCTCTCGCTGAAGCGTCATCAAAGTAGGCACGACTTGCACGCTGTATCCCGCCGGCTGATAGCCATTTGCGAGTAGCCGGCTGAAATGCCAGCGGTTGTAGACGAAAATCCAGATGAACCCGGAAAGCCGAATGTCATGAGTGCGGACGCAGCCATTGCTAGGAAGCCGAGTAGATCCCCACGAATCAATGCTGGAAACGGACCAAAGAAAAAGCAGGTCTACGAAAACCCTTCGTAGCCCATCCGCGTGGACATAGTCAGGGGATTTTGCATTCCAGTGGTAATAGCCATGAAGATGAGCCTCGCTGACTGGTCCACCTATGTCTAGACCCTGCGAGGCAAATATCCCTCTAAGAACAATTCTAAACATTGACTGATTGAGTGCTCGGCAGCCCGCTGGGCGGGGGGCGACGGAATTGCGCGACCGGAAAAGCGGCAGTAGGGCATCGCCCGACGCTGTTCGGCCGCTGTTTTCAGCGACAGCGCTAACTGTCCCCCAACTGTTTTCAGTTGGAGCCGTAGTTAGTAACGGCGTGATGCGATCAGGCTGATTGGCGACGGTCGGGAGAGCTGCGTGCGAGATGACCTGTTCACGCTGCGAGCATCTAGACGAGTACGTGCGTTTCAGGACGCGAGGCGAGCTATTTCGCACAATCGGAACGATCCAGCAGGCCGTGGCCGATGGAGACATCGAAGGAGATTGACGCAGGCTCCATGAGGGGCTCGATGGCATTTTAGCGATCTACCGAAGCGGGACCGCTCGATGATCTTCTGCTCTATCGTTTCTGCTGCGCCGACTGCGGGCAAAACTTTGTGCTGGAAGCGGAGACGTATCACGGAATCGGTGGATCATCGAGCAAATCATCGCCCTAGAATCAGCTGGTTGACGTGGCCTCGCAGACCTCGCTTCGGGACATCGGCACCACTCAAACGAATGGCAACTATCTGTCTGAATGCGTTTAGGGTCCATTCGCGGAGACCCACGCATCCCGTCGCGTGGGGACACAGTAACTTCCCCTTTAAAGGCGTCGAGATGACTCGAGCACCGAAAAGCCGGTTCCTTAGACCTAAAGATCGAGCGATCTGTCAGCGGGTTGTCGATCAGATAGCCGCCGACGCCAAATCGTACAGCATCTCGATAGACAGCCAGATTCTGGCCTCGACCACGCTGTCTCTCTTTCAATCCGGGGTCGTCAATGAAGTGAATTTGCTGGCACATGTTCGCGCGCGCCGCCATGACTTCACGAAGCAGGCCGGCACTGCGTCGCAGGTCGCTTCTTGACGCCCCTCGGGGCTGGCCGGCATGCCTCGGCACTCACCACATTAATTCGCCCGGTAGCCATTCCCCGCTGCTTCCTCGCTGTATTCTCAGTGCAGAGGCATGATCGACGACGATTCAGTAAGCCCCTACGCCGAACACTCAAAGGGTTCAAAAGCCTGCCGGGAATTCACGTATGCGGAGTCCCGGCTTCTCCTAAGGGCGAACAGCTCCCAAGCATGGTTCGCGGGATACGGATAGCTGCCCAGAAAATAGCAGTCGACCAAATCATCCAGCCGACGATACGCTCTCTCAAAATATGTGACCGGGAAGTCGCGAGGGAACTCGGGATGGCTCGTCCACGCCCGGACAAACCTTGGCACGTAACCAAAACCCTACTGCCACCCATCGCTCTAATATCTGGCTTCCCTCGTGAACTCGACAGCACTGCTCCATGGCATTGGACAATCGGTCGAACGCCTCAGACATCCCAGATCATTTTGGGTCGAATCGTGATGAGGAACGAACCATCTCCCGCTTCGAACTCATTTCTGAGCACCTGCAAGTCCATCTAGTCGCCGTCCTTGATCGCTTACCATCCTTTGGCGGCGCTGACTTCGCCACTTTTGGTGGTCATAGGTACCCCGCTCACGCGCAAATCGCCGACGGCCGAAGGCCGCACCAGACAGCTTGCAGGCAGCAAATAGCTATGATTACACGCTGGGCGCTTCGCAGCCAAGCGAACAGCTTCACTGATCAGCGGCCAAAAAATAGGTGGTGAAATTAGTTGAGAAAGGATCAACTCGCACCATGACGCCAGAGCAATGCAGAGCCGCCCGAGGGCTGGCCAACATATCGCAAGACGAACTAGCCAAGACCGCAAAGGTGGGGTTGTCGACCGTCCGAAACTTTGAAGCTGGGCGATCGGTCCCCGTCGCCAACAATCTCACGGCCATGGTGCAGGCCATGGAGCGTCTTGGCGTGGTGTTCATTCCGGAGAATGGGGGTGGCGCCGGGGTACGGCTCAGAAAGCCCGCGTCAGCCGCCCCTCACCTGCCCGACGGAGAGGCCGGCATCATCGAAAACAATGACATGTAGGCGCGACTGCGGAGTGCTTAGTTTGATTTGACTCGCGCAATGCACCGGCAGCTAATCTCCCGCCAGGGCAAAGAGGGGCCACGAACAGGGAGAAAACGATGGCCGTGCAAAAGGAAGACTACCGAACGAACAGAGCCGACTTTGCCATTGCTGCTATGCATAGTCGAGCGACCGCTGAGGACGACAGAGCCGAGCTAGTCGTAACAAGAAAGTCCCTTTGGCTCAGAGATCGGCGATCTGCAATATTGGCTGCAAACCCGTCAGAAAGCACCCCTCAACCGAAGACGAAACCGCGCGCTTAGCGGGTCAGGTCGTAGTCTACTTGCTCCTGCTATCGTCAATCGCGCCCTTGCGAGGGCGAAGCTTTTGACGTTGAGTGTGAGTAGGGGGATATCACATTGCGCAAACACCACACCTTGGCGGCGGCGGGGCCGCGATTATCCTTTTGAGCGGCTGCTTTGGTTTCGGGCTTGGAATGCCTGGCTCACCGGCTTGGTTTGCCACCACACCACAGGCGGAGCAGGCAACCTACTTCCGGAACCGATGCGTCACATACGGCTTTGAGCCAGGGACCCAGCTATGGCCCAATGCATCCAAAACGCCGCATCTTTCGGCGCGTGAAGACCTACTTCTTGCGATGGAATTTCCCGGGCCGTCTGGCAAGCTCGCCTCGAAAGGACTTCGCCATGAGATCTCTCACCTGCAGTCTTGCCGCCGATTCCAATGGAACGTGGCGGGTCGTCTTCTTGCCTGAAGAGCTGCATCTCTATGTCGAATTTAGCCCGCCCTAAGCCAATCAAGATCCGGTCGACTGGATTAGTGTGGACGATTTCCTCGCCTGGCGCGCCCAATGGGCGCGCTCACAAAAGTGCGCGAAAGATGCGCGCGACCGGTTGGTTTCGTTAATTTTCCCAGCGATGAGAGATCCATAGCGCAAAAAAGTGCCCGCCGCACCTCTCGGCACGGCGGGCGATCGTATAGCTGGCGCGGTCGGTTACGGCTGTTCAGACGTCAAAGGATCAAGCGGCGTCGGTGCCGGCAATCGCTTCTGTCCTTTGTCCTCGGACAGAGGACGCTAGCCCATTTGACAGGCCGCACTGTCAACGCCGCGCGCCGGTGAAGAAATTGGCCCTTGATTTTTTGCAGCTCTAAGCTTCTGAAAGGTCCTGCACGAGGCGCGTCATGCCCACCGATAGCCAGTACATTCTCGAAAGCATCAAGCAGGGGTGCGTGATGCTTTCCGATGACGAGTTCGTCATAGACAGGTTGGTGAAGTATTTCGGCAATGGCAGGATCCGCTGGCACGTCGAATTCCGTGAGCATCGCATCGAGCTGTCGACCGGCCAGCTCAAGAAGCAGCCTGCGTTCCGCAGGAAGATACTCGAACAGGCTGGCGTGCTGCCGCCCCAGCGTGCCGGGGCCAGTTACAGGCGATGGGCACTCGATCTGAGGAAGAATGCCATTGAGCTTCCCTGGCGAGACAGGCCGGTCGACGCCGATTTCGCCATCGACAGGCTCACCAGCCACGGAGATGGGCGCTGGACGGTTGAATACCAGGGCAAGTCAATCAAGTTCACGTCAATCAAACTGCGCAGGCAAGTCAGTTTCCGCAAACGCATGCTGGCCAAGGCCAAGGTGCTGCCGCCCGAGTTGGCACCGTCCGCTTATCGAAAGTGGATGGACTGGCTCATTCACAACGCCTCCGAGGCTGCGCCGCTGGCCGGCGAGGCCTCGATGCCAGAGAAAAGCTGGCTTGACGATCTGCCAGAGCTAGCCGGCTGGTAAAATGAAGCACCGCCCCAAGCGACCAGCTAGCCAGCCGAACCTCATCTGCGGCCACGTCGAAATCCACTCTGTCGGGTAAAGCGGTTACTTTGGTCATATCACCGAACACAGGTCCCTCGCGTTGACTGGCTTGCCAGTGTAGCACGTATCTTCGGCAAGCTGTTCGGCCGGCATCTCCTGGCGCCGACGGTCTCGCCGTCGAAGACCTGGGAGGGCTGGTCGGCGGGCTGGCGGCGTCGAGCCTGCTCGGCGCGCTGCTGTCGTTCCTGACGCCGTTTTCGCCGCTGCAGGCAGCGGGCGTCGCGTTCATCGCCTGCCTGATGGGCTTCCTCGGTGGGCTGGTCGCCTCCGCCATCAAGCGCTAACAGGGCGTCAAGGACTGGGGCCACCTGATCGAAGGCCATGGCGGCATGATGGACCGTGCCGACAGCCTGGTCTTCGCCGCCCCGGTCTTCTTCCATACGGTCCGCTATTTCTGGACGTGAGGGGCGGCCTCAGCTTGCAACCGCAAGCGGCGCTTTCTTCGTGACGGACGGCCGCCGGCGCAAGCGACGCTTGGCTTCGAGCTTGAGCGCGACCGGCGGCTCGCTGGACAGCGCGCCACGCACTGCATCGACCATGCTATGCGCCACGAAATCGGCATTGATGTCATTGGCCAGCTTGGCGGCTGCGTCCTTTTCGTCGCCGCCGGGTTCGGACCAGAACACGATGCCTACCCGTAGAGCCGGCTTGGCGCGCCTAAGCCGACGAACCAGGAAACGGGCGTGCTTTAGGGAGTCCGGGTTGAGAAATCCGACCACGACGGTGTCGACAGTGTCGAGCTCGAGGAGGCGTATGCTCGCCGGTTCCATATCGGCAAAGCTCGTCTTCGAAACCGTCGCCCCCTGGACCTCGAGCACCTGCGCCAGCATGGCGGCGGCGGCATCGTCGAGTTCGCCGCGCCCGCCGGCGCAAAGCACCGACATGTCGGCACCATCAGGCAGTTCGGGCTCGTTCTCGCCCTCTCCATCTGCCTCTTTTGTTGCCTCCCCGCTTTTTCCCGCATCGGCGCTAGCGTCCCCGGTCGCGGCCGGGTCATCGTCCTCGTCAGCCTCCTCCTTTGCGCTGTCGTCGAGGTTTGCGACCAGCGTCAGCGCGCTGGCCGCCACCTGCTGCCTTTGCTGCTCGCCCATCACGCCGCGGACGCGGTCCTGCTCGCCGAGCAGAAGTGCGGGAATCGCGACCTCGTCGTAGAACTCGACCAGATACTTCTCCTCCAGCATCTCTTCGGCATGGTCCGTCGCTTCCTCGGGATCGCCGGCCAGCAGCCGCTGGTAGAGCCTGGAATGGGGTTCGAGTACCGGCTCGTTGCCGAACAGCACATCGAGAAACTCGAACTGCGGCACGTGTCTGCCGAGCACCACGAGGCAGACCGTGAGCGGCGTCGACAGAACCAGACCCAGCGGACCCCAGAGCCAGGTCCAGAAGATCGCCGCAACGATGATGGCCAATGGCGACAGCCCAGTCCGCGAGCCGTAAAGCCAGGGTTCGACGATGTTGCCGGTAATTATCTCCATCGCCAGGAACAAGGCGGCCGTCCACAGCACGAGCGACCAGCCAGGCGCCACTGCAAGCGCCAGGAACAGAGGCAAGAGGGCGCCGATGACCGGGCCGATATAGGGGACGAAGCGCAGTGCCAGCGCCAGCAGGCCCCACAGCAACGCATTGGGTATGCCCAGAACCCAAAGTCCAACCGCAATCGGTATGGCGTAGACGATATTCACGAAGAGCTGCATGAGTAGGTATCGGCCGACCCGCTTGCCGGCATCCTGAGCGCCTCGGTGGTTCGATGCAGATCGCCGTAGCCGACGAGGCGTATGAAACGATCACGCAGATCCTCCCGCTCCAGGAGCATGAAGATGATGAGATGATCACCAGCCCGGCCGAGCCCAGCGGGCTGATCAACGGGCCAATCAGTTTCTGCAGAACCTGGAGCGGCCTTTCGCGCCCGATGATCTCGACCGGCACCGGCTCGCGCTTCCGGGTTTCGGCGGCAGGCGGCGGTTCCTGCAGGTCGACCTCCTGGCCGACGCGCTCGATCACTCGGCTCATTCTGGCAATGATCCCTCCTCCTACCCCGGTTTCCTTGAGCGAGCGGATCTTGGTCAGGATGTTTGTCTGGTAGGTGGGGATGTTCTGCGCCAGTTCGCTGACCTGCGATGCGGCAACGAAGGAGAACAGAGCGAGCGCCGCGAAGGCGCCGAACACGCTGACCATGACGGCGGGAAGGCGGGGGATGCCGACACGCTTCAACGCCGACACGGCGGGAGCCAGCGCGAAGGTCAAAAGCAGCGCGATGGCGATCGGCAGGAAAACCTCGCGCCCGAAATACAGCGCCGCCACCGTCGTCACGATAGTGGCGACAGTGGGCAATGAGGTGTGCGGATGGACGTTGGCGGCGGACAAAATGCCCGCCAGTCCGGGCTCCGACGGCTGAATGCCCTTTCGACGATTTGCCGCCACCCGATGTCTCCCTGCCAGCCGCCATGATCGGGTATATTTAGCTGGCGTGCAACGTACGCCGGTTCGATTCAATTCGCGACAGGTGGCTGGCAAACCGGTAGAAAGAAAATCACGGGGACACAGCCCCTGGATTGGCCTCGAAGCCTATGTTCCACCCCATTGCGAATATCGAAGACGCGCAGACGCTGGCGCAGGCCATCGTCAATACGATCGTCGAACCCTTCCTCGTGCTCGATGAGAACTTTCGTGTGCTGGCGGCCAATCGTTCCTTCTATCAGACCTTCAGGGTCGATTCCCAGCAGACGCACGGCTCGCTGCTCTACGCGCTGGGCGACGGCCAGTGGGACATTCCAGCGCTTCACCAGCTCCTGGAGACGATCATTCCCGAGAAGACCGCCATGGACGGCTTCGAGGTCGAGCATGATTTCCCCGATATCGGCCGGCGCACGATGCTGCTCAACGCGCGGAAGGTCCTTTACGACCACAATTCAGCCGCGACCATCCTGCTCGCCTTCAATGACATCACGGCGCGCCGCGCCATAGAAAGGGAAAAGGAAGAACTTCTCGGCCGCACCGAAGACCTGCTGCGGCAGAAGGATGTGCTGCTGCGCGAAATGGAGCACCGGGTCGCCAACAGCCTGCAGATCATCGCCAGCATTTTGCTGCTGAAGGCCCGGTCCGTCACCTCAGATGAGACGCGGCAGCACCTGAAGGATGCCCATCAACGCGTGCTGTCGGTGGCCGAAGTGCAGCGCCACCTCCACACCTCGACCGGCATCGAGGAGATCGACGTCGTCTCCTATCTGTCGAAGCTGTGCAGCAGCCTGGCCTCGTCGATGGTCGGTGAAGACCAGCCGATCAAGGTCAACGTCACGGCGCAGGGCGGCAGGATAGACTCGCAGAAGGCGGTGAGCCTCGGCCTGATCGTCACCGAGCTTGTCCTCAACGCGATCAAATATGCCTTCCCTTTGGAGAAGGCCAAGGCGTTGATCCAGGTGACCTACGAGACCGACGGCAGCGACTGGAAGCTGACGGTTTCGGACAATGGAGCCGGCAAAGCCGCCGGCGAGCCGCCAAACGGGGGCCTCGGAACCGCCATTATCGAGGCGCTGGTCAAGCAGCTCGAGGCCAAAGTGGAGATCATCAGCGATGCCGGCGGCACCAGCGTGTCGGTGACCAGGGCGACGTTCACCTCACGCATACCGCGGGCGGCGTAGCCTTTGCACGACATTCGGGCCAGTCCCGCCCCCCGTGGAACCAGTCGCTGCCGCTTCGCTCCGCTGTCGCTTCTCCTAGCCGGCCTCATTCTTAGCTGAACAGCGGATGCCAGTCGCGCCGGCGGCTCAGCGCTCGGACCAGGTGCGACGATAATCGTCTCGAATCGCAAGTGCAATTGTCGTCCTGTACCCGAAGTGACGCTCGGAGTCGTGTTTGGCAACAATAGTCGTCGCACACTTAAGCAAGTCGTGAAAGCTGTTTTGACTCCACCCCGCCGCTAACGGTCATTTCGCCTTCTCCCAAAGTATTGGGCAAGCATGATAAACTAATTGCAAGCGACAGCTTTCCGGAAATGTACAGGCGACCCTTGGCATATAATGTTCGCTTTCCTTGAAGCACGGACGGAACCACATCGCGATTAAATCGTTTTAAATTCATGAGGGACGTCAACCACCCCTTCAAGGAGAAGAGATGATCAAGATCGTATCGGGTTTGCTGGCGGCCACATTGTCAGTGTCTTTCGCCGCCACCGCCGTGCCTGCCGGCGCCGCCGGGATATTCCTGCCCCAAGCGCCATCCGCTTCATCCGATGTGCGGGCGGTCGACTACAAGCCGTGGATGAAGCACCGGAGCGTCAACCGCAATCGCAATTTTTCGCAAAATGATGGCACCACTTGGAATGGCCATCGCGGCTATCGTGACTACCATCGCGGCTATCGCCGCCATGGCGACTACTGGTTTCCCCTGGCGGCCTTCGCCACTGGCGCGCTGATCAGCAGCGCCATCATCAACAACAACCAGAACCGTGTCCACCGAGGCGATTCCCATGTGGAGTGGTGCTACGACCGGTACCGGAGCTATCGCGCTTCGGACAACACGTTCCAGCCCACCTACGGCCCTCGTCAGCAGTGCAATTCGCCCGACTGATAAAGCATCAGCCGGTGCCGTCTCAGCCAAAGCCTGCTACCGCAAGGTGGCGGGTTTTTCTGCAGATTGCGTAGATCGCGCCATTCTGGCGGTGTGGTGGTGCAGGATTTTCGGACCGACACGGAGCGGCGCGCAATGTACTTAAATGCCGGCGCTCTGCCAGCCGAATTATAAATCCATCAAAGCGGAACAAGCACGGCGCGCAATCGTTTTCTTCAAAAGCGATAGTTTTTCTCTATAGAACTCAAGATAAAGGGAGGCCGTGATGAACCGCATTATTTGGATAGTCGGAGCCGTAGTTATCGTACTAGCGGCACTCAGCTTTTTTGGCTTGCGTTAAACCGCTCGTTTTACGACAGGCACAAGAACACAAATCATCACAAGGGCGGCAAGCGGCGAACAGGGCCGGGAGCGCTCATAGGAGGCCCATATGGATATCACCACAATTCTGGTCATTGTTCTCATTGTAATTCTGCTAGGCGGCGGCGGCTTCTATGGCCGTGGGCGCTGGTACTAAACCGCGAAGATCACTGTCGGGACCTCTGTCCCACACCCAGCTTGTCCGCCGCGTCCTCAGCCAAGGCGCGGCTTCCTGGAACAATCTTGTGAGCCATTTGGTTTCGCAACGGGAATCCAGCCAACCCGGTCGCCCGCGACAAAGGCGAAGCCCATCACAGGAAGTTCATAGTGAAGAATTATCTTTTCGCTGCCGCCGCCGGGTTTGTTCTCGTCGCGGATATTGGTGCGGCCATCGCAGAGGATGTCATCGTGGTTGCTCCCGAACAGCAGACCGGCCTACGCGAATACGTGCACAAGCAGCATCTTCCGTCGGTCAGCCTGCTAGGCGTCGAACTCAATGTCGGTTCGGCTCTGCCCGACACCGTCGATGCGATCGACGTGCCCAACGTGAGATACAAGTACCTCGCCGTCGCAGATCACTCGATTCTGGTTGATCCGGATACCCGCAGGATCGTGCAGGTGATCGATTGACCAGCCCTCGAATGGAACAAACGCCTTGCTGATGTGTTGATAGAGACATCGAACACCTTGAGTGTTTGGTCGCTAAAGAGCCCGCTTCCAAAGTCCCCCTCTGGAATGCGGGTTTTTTGCGCCTTCCACCCTACCAAGCGGTGTGCCTTCCGATCCGAACTGGTGCGTTGGGAGATTTTCCGGAAACCTTGGCCAAGGGGCTGAAGCGCTCCGATGGCGCCAAGGGCGGCCGGCCGCCCTTTGATGCGATGATGATGTTCAAGGTCCTGGTTCTGCAGGCGCTCTACAGTGTCTCGGACGACAGGCCGGCGCGGGTGAGCAAGCAGATGTCGGTGCCGTCGATCCGCGCGTGCATCCGGTATCCGTCGTACTTGATTTCGTGAAGCCAATCGGGGCTGTCGGGCGCTTCGCCGACCGGGCGCGTCAGCTGAGGCTCGATCCATTTCGGCGGATGCGTTTTATTCGGCTTTGTGGGATTCACTGTCTTCCGGCCAATTGAGGTAGAGCGTCGTCATGCGGGCCAGACTACCACACCACGACGGTATATCCGCTGCAGCTTCTATCGCGGTTGCAGATTGACTTGCTTCGAAGGCTTGGACGCCCAATACAATTTTGTTCAGCTTCCTTCGGGAAGGGTGCCGTATGCAAAACCAACTGTGAATGCTCTCGGCTACAACAAGCCAAGCGATGGCGAGGATGCGCCCGGTGACAGCGTAGTTTGGGACTAGGTTAAATCAGGTACCACACGGGTATTCGCCGGCAAGATTACATTATGTGACGAATGCGTTGAGGCAATCCGCCTTCGGGCAAATCCCTCCACGCCAATATCTGATCTCGCCGATCAATTTGACCCTGCTCCCATAGGACCCGACAGCGCTGTTGGCGAGGCGGTCTTTCCATGCTGGTGGGCTTAAGGGCGGACGAGGCGGGCAGGATCCTTTGTCTACTACCCGAGGGAAGTGGGATTTGGTGGGGACCTATGCGGGAGCAGTGCTAGCGAACATGGCGGATTGGCTGGTCGTCCGAGTCATGGCGGAGATGCTGGAGACCTTCAAATACATTTTGTCAATTCGGCACCGACCCAGGGGGAAAGAGAAATCATACAGGACGCGAGCAATATCAAGGGCGGACCGCCGGTGGCGCCTTATTACCCCGTCTCTTGCCGTGGCCAGTCAATCTCGGAATCGAAAACCGTTCATTGGGCATTTCAGGGCTTTCAGCTCCCGCTCCAGCCGTCGAAGACAATGATTTGACGTCGCGCTTGAGTGTTGCGGCACCCTTATTATCTTTTGATGCCAGCATTCGTGAAATTGCAGTCGGCGTGTAAGGTTTCCCAGCGCTCGACAGATATCCCGCCCCGGCCAGTGCCGCCTCGCTGTCTTTGTCGGCGCCAACGTTGACGTCCGAAGATAGGCCACTGCCTGCTTTAACCCCTTGCTGTTCATAGTTTTTCGCGACAGTGTTGTATCGTTTGATTCACCATTCTAGCGTTCACGAGCGGAACGCTGTGTGTTCAGCCCCCATGGTTCAGACTCCGTTTTGTGTGTTGCCGCGTACGCCTCGAACGCCTGCCTCCCCTTTGCGGCCCATAGCTTGCGGGACTGTTCACCCTGATCGCTTTTGAGCTTGTCAGCCATCCAGATGAGCGCGCCGTAGATGGTGGCGCGGTCATCGCCGGTCAGTTCCACGATCCCGGCCTTGACGATGAGGCCGCCCAGTTCGATCAAATGCCGCGTGCGCTTGCGGCGCTCGACTTGCCATGTGCGCATGTCATGCTGCGCCCGTGCCGCCTGGTAGCGATTGCGTGCCGCCCGAGTGCGTCGCAGGGCCGCTAGCGTCGCGCTCAGATGCCGTAGCAGATCGCCGCGCTCGCCCTTGGAAAAACGTCGCACCGCGTTTCGCCCATGCCTCCCGCTTTCCGGCTTCTTTGGTCTCCGCCAGCACGATCAGCGCACCCGCCAATTCCTCGGCGCTGAGCGCATCGGCGCCGGTGGCGATGACCAGTTCGCCAAGCTGCTGCACCTTGCGGGTCTTCAGTTCGCGCGCCCTGTCCTCCAGCGCCTTCAGTTCCGCATCAAAGTCCCGTGGTTTGCGCATCGTCGTCTCCGTGAGTTGTCGATAAGATGATGATAGGTGAGCACTTTGCCGAATGCTCCAGGGTTGCCGGGACGGCTCGGGACGGGCTGGTCGCTCCCGAGATTTTTTCGAGGGAGGGCGCGCTTATACGTCGTGCCGACGTGGGCTGTGTCGTGCAAATGATCCGGTCGCGATGGCGATCTATCACCTTCACGTCAAGGTCATTGGCCGCAAGTCCGGCTCCAGCGCGGTGGCATCCGCTGCCTACCGTTCGGCCTCGCGGCTGCGCGACGACCGCATTGACCGTGTCCAGGATTTCTCCGCCAAGCGCGGCGTCGTCCATTCCGAAGTCATGCTGCCGGAGAATGCGCCCGAAACATGGAATGACCGCGAACGGCTGTGGAACGATGTCGAGGCGTTCGAGGTCAGGAAGGATGCGCAGCTTGCCCGCGAGGTCGAATTCGCCCTTCCGCGCGAGATGAGCGAAGCGCAGGGCATCGAGCTGGCCCGCGACTTCGTGCAGTCGGAATTCGTGGAGCGGGGCATGATTGCCGATCTCAATGTGCATTGGGACATGACTGAGGACGGCATGCCCAAACCCCATGCCCATGTCATGCTGACCATGCGCGCGGTAAACGAAAACGGCTTCGGCCAGAAGGTGCGGGACTGGAACCGGACGGGAATGGTCGAGCGCTGGCGCGAACGTTGGGCCGAATTTGCCAATGAGCGCATGGCCGAACTCGACATAGACGCGCGCATCGACCATCGCAGCCTTGAAGCGCAGGGCATCGCGCTTGAGCCGCAAAGCCAGATCGGCGCGCCCGCGCATCGGATCGAGGATCAGGGGACCGAAGCCGACCGCGCCGAGTTGCACCGCGAGATCGCGCGCGGCAATGGCGACCGCATCATCGCTAATCCAGGCCTCGCTCTGGATGCGATCACGCATCAGCAATCGACGTTCACGCGCCGCGACATGGCAAAGTTCGCGCACCGGCACAGCGACGGGACCGATCAGTTCAACGAGGTGATGGACGCGATTCGCGGCGCGCCCGACCTGGTCGCACTCGGTAAGGATGCGCGGAGCGAGGATCGCTTCACCACCCGCCAGATGATCGAGGCCGAACAGCGTCTGCATGATGCTGCCCAACTCATGGCCGAGAGGGAACGCCATGAGGTCAGCGACAGGGACAGAGAGGCGGCGTTGGCCCGAGCAGAAGCGCGCGGACTTGTGCTGTCGGGCGAGCAGGTCGACGCGCTGGCGCACATCACGGACGGGCGCGATCTGGGGATCGTTGTCGGCTTTGCCGGAACCGGCAAGAGCGCGATGCTGGGCGTGGCGCGTGAGGCATGGGAAGCGGCAGGCTATCAGGTAAGGGGCGCAGCACTTTCCGGCATCGCCGCGGAAAATCTCGAAAGCGGATCGGGCATCGCCTCGCGCACCATCGCCAGCATGGAACAGGGTTGGGGACAGGACAGGGATATGCTCACCACCGACGATGTTCTGATCATCGACGAGGCGGCCATGGTCGGCACGCGCCAGTTGGAGCGGGTGCTGTCCCATGCTGCCGAGGCAAGAGCGAAGGTCGTGCTGGTCGGCGATCCGCAGCAGTTGCAAGCAATAGAGGCGGGCGCGGCCTTCCGCTCGATCCACGACCGTCATGGCGGGGCGGAAATCGGCGAGGTGCGCCGCCAGCGCAAAGGCTGGCAGCGGGACGCCACGCGCGATCTGGCGACCGGCAGGACCGGCGCTGCGATCCATGCCTATGATGCGCATGGCATGGTGTATGAGGCCCAGACGCGCGAACAGGCACGTGACGATTTGATCAACCGATGGGACCGCGCCCGGCAGGAAGCGCCCCACGAAAGTCGCATCATCCTCACCCACACCAATGACGAGGTGCGCGCGCTCAACGAAGCCGCACGCGAACGGATGCGGGCGGCGGGCGACCTCGGTGCTGATGTGCGGATCACGGTCCAGCGAGGCGAACGGAGCTTCGCCAGCGGGGACCGCGTCATGTTGCTGCAAAACGAACGCGGCCTTGGCGTGAAGAACGGCACGCTCGGCGTCATCGAAGAAGTCAGCACGCAATCTATGTCGGTGCGCATCGATGACGGCCGCTTCGTGCGCTTCGAACTCAAGGACTACGACCGCATCGACCATGGCTATGCGGCAACCATTCACAAGGCTCAGGGCATGACCGTGGACCGCACTCATGTGCTGGCGACGCCTGGCCTTGACGCCCATGGCAGCTATGTCGCCCTGTCGCGGCACCGTGACGGCATGGACCTGCATTATGGCCGCGACGATTTTGCCACGCAGGACCGGCTTGTCCGCACCCTGTCGCGCGACCGGGCAAAGGACATGGCGTCGGATTACAGGCAGGTCGATCCGGTGCAAGGCTATGCCGAGCGACGAGGCATCACCTTCCACGAGCGTGTCGCCGAGATCGTCAGAAGGGTCGTCCCGGAAAAGCTGCGCGACAGGATCGGCGGTCTATTCGACGGCCTCCGCCTGCCCGCAGACGCTGCGCCTGGTCCGCAGGGTGGGAGGCCAGAACGGGAAAGCGCCGGAAAGGAGGCGCGGCGCGAAGGCGCTACGCCCGTCAGAGCCGCCTCCGAGGATGGGGAAGCGGGGCTGCGCTACGCCCGAACCGACGCCCTCAAACGTCATGCCCGCGCCGTGGACGCCGTATTCAGCATCGAAAACGCTGGCGGCAAGGCCGACCCGGTGCAGATGCGCGAACTGACCGATGCCCGCAAAGGCTTCGAGGAGGTGCGCCCGCATGGCTGGCGAGATGCCGAGGCGGCCTACGTCAAAGACCCCAGCCTTGCCCGCGAGGCTGGCGGTGGCCGGGTCAACCGCGCTATCCGCGCCCTCCAACTTGAAACCGAGATCCGCACCGATCCGGGCCGCCTCGCCGACCGTTTCGTGGAGCGATGGCAAAAGCTCGACCAGACCAGCCAACGGCAGTATCAGGCTGGCGACATGGCCGGCTACAAGGCTACGCGGTCGGCGATGGGCGACATGGCCAAAAGCCTCGAACGCGATCCACAGCTTGAATCCCTCCTCGCCAACCGCAAGGCCGAGCTTGGGATCCAGTTCGAATCGGGCCGCCGTCTCGGCGCGGCACTCGCCTTCACGCGCGGCATCAGCCTCGGCAGGGGGCGAGGCATCGGACTCTAGATCCTGTCCGATTTACCGCCGTTTCCACGCCGCGCTACGACGCGGTGGCAAACCCTCTTGCGCGCCCGTATCGGCGCGCCCTGTCTGGTCTCAGCAGTTGTCAGAAACGGCCAACAAGAGGCAGTGCAGCCATGCCCGAACCAGACCGCATCATCCGCCTAAAAACCGTCCTTGCCCGGACCGGGCTGTCCCGCTCCACGATCTACCGCAAGATCGCCGAAGGCACGTTCCCACGCCAGATTAAGATCAGCGTCCACGGGACCGGGTGGCATGAATCCGACATCAGTTGCTGGATCACCGATCCTGTTTCATGGCGTCCGAAAGGCAAGTCCGATGATTTCGAGTGAGGCCGATACAAACTCCCCAGAAAGTCGGCCTTCATGGAGACGCAGCGATCACGGTGGCAGGGCTGTTGCTTCAGTCCGTGTCCATCAAGTGCTCCGCCGAGGCGAGCAAAAACGGTAAACCAGACACGATAGTCTGTCTCGCGCCCATCACTAAAGGCTCTTAGCGGGCACCGGTCGGCCGTCGCCACGGCCGGGCCGAACAGATCGAGCGCTAACTCGGCCATCACATCCGGCTCGGTCAGGTCCCACCACGTCAAGGCCGAGCCGAGACTTGCTGCATCCTCGACCGCTTCTATGCGATCCGTTCGCGCTGCCGGCACCAACTGCGAAGCCTCGATGCGGATTTCGGTTGCATCGGCGCCGTTGGCGCGAAAATGTCAAAGCCGTTCCGCGCCACGGGCTCAGACCAGGCCCGTCGCCGGGCCTTTCGACACCCGCTCCAAGCAGCCTTCCCGATGCGTGCGGGAGTAAGGGGGCTTGCGGTCGCTGCCGGGCATGAAGACGTCCGGCTCCATGGCCTGACCGATGCGCACCAGATCACAGAGAGCAGCGGTCAAGGAAAGTCGGTGCACTCCTCCCAGCTCTCACCCTGCTGAAAATGGCGGTGGTGTCGGCGTGCGATTGTCACGCCGTTCCGAAAGCACGTAGGGTCGGTGAAGTCGCGCGCGGTACACAAGGCACAGCGTGTCCATTCACCGTCAATCCATTCGACGGCGGCGTCAGGATGATCAAGGATCAATCGCGAAGGCTTCGGCGATCGCTCTTTTTTGCTCGACCGTATAATTGAATTCGGAGTTGTGTTTGAGCGGATCTCTGCTAATCACGCGGCGCCCCTCGAGCCGAGTAGAACGATCTCGGCGCCACCGTTGACAATTCCGGCCAGTCGATCGGCCCAAAGGTGGAGTGCTTCTCGCTTTTCTCTCATGTAGTCGTAGCGCGCATAAACGCGGCTGGTGATGCTGGCCTTCGTTGCGCTTACGTGATTCAAAACGTGGCCAATGACGAATGGCGAGATGCCGAGTTCTTCCATATGCGTTGCCGCCGACCTGCGAAGGTCGTGAGAGGTCCAACGCTCAACGCCCAAAATCGTCGCGGCTTCACGCTTCATCACCTCTTCACGCTTGATAGCCTTGGCGATCGCAGCGCCGGTCACAGGCCCATGGGCACCAGGCCCAGGGAAGACGAACGCCGGCATCGCCCTGCCCTTACGTTCGGCAAGCGCCTTCACGTCGGAAAGTTGGTCACGGACGATTTTGACGGCTGTTGGCGACAGAGGAACCCTATGCTCGCGCTTGTTCTTTGAACGCGTCGGCGGAATGGTCCACAAGGCGGCGTCGAGGTCGAGTTCGTCGACCGTTATTCCGCAGACCTCGCCGACGCGCTGCGCGGTGACCAGACACAGCCGGATGACGCGCCGCGTCGACTCCCGCATATTCGCGTCCACCAAGGCTCCCCACATGGTTCTGATCTCGTCGGCAGATAGCACGCGATCGCGCTCAACAGTCTCGGTGGGCTTGCGCATGCCCTCGACAAGATTCTGATCAAGATCGCCCCGGCCTCTAGCCCATCGGATCATGGCGCGAACGTCTTCGAAGAGCCTGTTCGCCTCGACGTGGGCGCCGCGATCCTTCACGGCGTCGATCGCCTTCGTGATATCGCGACGGTGTAGCTCGGAAAGCTTAACGTCGCCAATGCAGCCCGCCGAACGCTTGTCCAACTTCTTACCGTCGGCGTCAAAGCCGGAAAGATTCTTGCGAAGGCGGCGAGCGATCTCGCCGCCCGAGCGCCTCGTCGAGGCGTGACGCTTGACGTAGTTATCGACCAGGTCGGCAACGGTCTGGGAAGCCGCCAGCAACTTGTTGTCGGCGACCGGATCACCTCCATCCCCGACCTTGGCGCGCGCATCCCGCGCGCGTTTGCGGGCTCCCCTTTCGCCGCCGAGCGGTATTTCCGGATAGGAGCCGAGTCTCAGCCATTGGCGCTTGGCCGGCGGCCCATAGACAAGATACCAGGATTTCGTCCCGCCTGCCGACGCGCGCAAGACCAGCCCTTTTACCAATGTGTCGAAGTGGTCCACCTTTCGGCCTGACGTCGACTTCGCTGAGTGGCAGAATTTGTCCGTAAGCTCGATCTGCGGCATTCACCCCTCGACCAACCGGTTCGCGTGATCTACACAATGATCTACAGAAATCCACGCGCTTTGTCGAGATGCGATGCGACGACGCGAGACACGGAAGAGCAAAAATGCCATGCATTACATGAGCTTCTAGTGTTTCAGACCGTCGCAAGACGATCCAGAGAAAGTCAACAGAAAACCTCTGTTAACCGGTTGGTCGCTGGTTCGAATCCGGCCCGGGGAGCCAGCGCCTTTTCCACGCCGGGGCGCTATATTACGGGCCTGCGTGCTTTTTTCCTACGCCTTGATCGCGTTAGTCCTGCTTCCAGAGTGGCAGAGCGTCGAGGACCGACGAATCCACGCGTAGAATATCGGCCTCGCCCGCACATGCCTATTCCTCGCAAGCCGCAATCTCAAGATCGGCGGCAGCCGTGCGGAAATTACCGACGATCGGCGGCTTCGCCGATCATCGGCTTCGCTCCGCGAAGCTGACCCTGCCAAGACCGCTCTGGTCGTGATCAATGCGCCACACCGTCGGATGCGTGCAGGAGTCTCCAGGTCAAGCCGACGCGGCCGTCGAACTGGGATGCGAAATGTTCGGCGGCGACGCATTCCAGGCCATCATCGACAAGAGCCTCGATGCTTCGTCGCATCAGGGCGTGCTGCATCTCGCGGGCGTGGACCAGGTCTGTCTCTGTCATGATTTCCATGACGTGGTAGGCGACAACGGGCTGGCCGAGGCAAGACATGAGCGTGCTCGCTTCTGACGTCACAGCTGTAACTGCGTCTTCGATCTTCATTCAGGCGCTCCTCATCAAACATGATGCTGGCGCCTCCCCATGAGACGACGGTGTTCCGTCGTTTCTTTTTACAATTTCGACTGTCGCGCACGAGTGAAGGGACAATGCGCAAACAGGAGAACTACCCTTTTTGTTCCAGTCTGCTTGAGCAGCCTCGCTACCCAAATCAGTATGCCGCAAAATTGAATTAAAGGCGACCGGATAGTTAATCGATGGTTAATGGCGGCGCTCGCATCCCAGGCGTTCGCGCATGAAACATTGGGCAGGTCCGCCTTGCGCCATATGTCGGCTATAGAGGCGCAACTCGGTACACGAGGGCGACTATATCTCTACGGAAACAACTTGAAGAAACGCTTCGCTACCCATAGCATGCTACCCCCTGGTGAAAATCTGATCAGGAGGTCAGTGGGATCGGTCGGGTTTTTAAGCCAGTGCAAAGTAGGGAGGATAATTATGGCTTCCGAAGTACAGGCAAACAATGGCGTTAACGTCGAGGCGCTGCTCGGCGCACGCGAAGCGCTTACCAACGCCCCAGAGGCCGCGCAGTTCAAGTGGCGCGCGGCCTGCGAATGGAAGGATGGCACCCACAGCCACTCGACGGTCGAGAGCTTCTACGGTCTCGGCCAGGACCAGCATCGCAAGACCACCTTCGCATTCGATGCCGACCATCCGGAGGTCTTCGCATCCCTGGATCAGGGCGCCACGCCTGTCGAATACGTGCTGGTCGGGCTGGCGAGCTGCCTGACAGCCGGCATCGCCGCTGTTGCCCAGAACCGGAACATTCAGTTGAAGTCGGTGAAGGCGACCATTGAAGGCGACATGGATATCGCGGGCATACTCGGCATCGACAGCGACGTCCGCAACGGCTTCAGTGGTATCACGGTGAAGTACAACATCGACGCCGACGCCAAGCGCGAGGACATCGAGGCTCTCGTCGCTCAGTCGCAGAAGCGGTCGGCTGTCTATGACATTGTTACCAATCCGACGAACGTCACGGTCGTGGTGAATTGAAAGGCGCTTCGAGCCGTAGACTCTCCTGATGAGAGGGCGCGATTAGTTCCGTCACCACAGTGATCGTCGGCGCAGGGCACGCGGGGCTCGCGATGAGCCGCTGCCTCGCGGAGCGCTCTATCGACCATGTGCTGCTGGAGCGCGGCGAGATCGCTCATACGTGGCGCACCGAGCGATGGGATTCGCTGCGGCTGCTCACCCCGAACTGGCAGAGCCGGCTGCCGGGCTTCCGCTACGATGGCGACGACCCCGACGGCTACCGGACGATGCCTGAAGTGATCGACTTCCTCGGGAACTATGCCAGGGCGATCTCGGCTCCAGTCAGAACACATACGACCGTTACCTCGGTTCGCAGCGACGGTGCGGGATATCTCGTGCGCACGGACCGCGGCGAGTGGCGCTGCCGAACTGTCGTGCTGGCGTCGGGCGCGTGCAACATCGCACGCCTGCCCGATTTGGCCGTCCGCGTGCCGCCGTCGGTCGCCATGCTGACTGCACAGTCCTACCGCAATCCGGCTCAGGTCGCCGACGGCGGCGTGATGGTGGTGGGCGCCTCGTCGAGCGGCACCCAGATCGCAAAGGAGCTGCAACGTTCGGGGCGTCAAGTGACCCTGTCGGTGGGCGAGCATATCCGGGCGCCCCGCGTCTATCGCGGCAAGGACCTGGAATGGTGGATGGACGCCGCAGGCGTGCTCGACGAGCGTTACGACGAGGTAGACGACATCAGACGGGCGCGACGGGTTCCTTCGCTTCAGCTTGCCGGCACACCCGACCGCACGACTCTCGACCTCAATGCGTTGGTCGACCTCGGTGTCAGGCTCATCGGCCGCCTCGCCGGTATCACCGAAGACGGCAAGGCCCAGTTTGCGGGGTCGTTGCGCAACATGTGCGCGCTTTCCGATCTCAAGATGGCCCGACTGCTCGACCTCATCGACGAGTGGGCGCGCGCCAACGGCCTTGACGCTACGGTCGGGCCGCCGGATCGCCTGCCGCCGACCCGTGTCGAGGACAACCCGCCGCTCGGCCTCGACCTTACCGGAGGCGCGATCAGGACGATCATCTGGGCCACCGGCTACCGGCCGGACTACTCCTGGCTGGAGTTGCCGGTCCTCGATCGCAAAGGCCACGTCCGTCACGACGGCGGCGTTGCAGAACATCCGGGAATGTACCTGATGGGAATGCAGTTTCTGCGCCGCCGCAAGTCTGCTCTGATCGACGGCGCCGGCGATGACGCGCGTGATCTCAGCGACCATCTGGCATCGTACCTCAGGCAAAATTCAATCACCGTCTAGAGCATGATCCCGAAAAGTGGAATCCGGTTTTCGGAAAAGATCATGCTCAAACAAAGACATAGAGCCCCATCCCGATTCAATCGGGATGGAACAGGCTCTAAGGCCAAGGGAACAGGTCGGCTACCGCTACAACGCCGAATTCCGTGACCCTGCAATCATATTCCCAAGTGCAACTTCGGCTTCCAGAAGGGGCGGAACAACTCAATCTTGGGACAGCGGTTCATCACAACTTTCAAGCCCGCTTCCTCCGCCAACAGGGCGGCGGTGTCATCGCGGACCCCAATCTGACTCCACAGAACCCTGGCACCAATTGCGATGGCTTCCTGTGCAACTTCCAACAGGTCTTCGGAGCGGCGAAAAACCTCAACCATATCCACAGGCCGGTCGATGGCCGCCAGTGACGGGTACACCTTGAGCCCTCGAATTTCATCCAGACCGGGAGTGGGATTGACCGGGATCATGTCATAGCCGGTTTCGTGCAGAACCCTGAGAACACCATAGGAAAACTTGGTCTTGTCGGGGCTGGCCCCCACCATCGCGATGGTTTTGACCGACTTGAGAATGTCTTGCAGATAAGCCTCCGAATAGGGCTCATCGTGATTCATATGGGTCATTTCTTTGCTTCCAACGGGGTCGCAATATCGGCTTTCAATTCATGTGCGGCCAAGGGATCCAAGAAGGGGTTGCGATAGAGCTTGTCGTGGCTTTCAACGCCGACCTCCAGCGTGCAGTCGCTCATAGGGCGGGCAACGCAGAGGATTATATAGCCATTGTTGATCTGGCGGTTGTTCAGCGCCCGCTGGGCCTTTTGACTGACTTTGCCGCTGATTATCTTGGCCGCGCAGGTTATGCAGCCGCCATACTTGCACCCGTAGGGCAGGTCCACGCCCTGCTCGCGCAAGCTTTGCAAGAGGGGCTTGCGGTGATCGACGTCAAAGGCCGCACCGCCTTGGTTAGCGAGGGTGATGGTGAAGCTGGTCATACCCAGATGTCACTCGTGCAATCACCGCCGGGATAACGGGTTTCGTGGCAGCGGCTTGGTCCATTAGGTTCCTTGCCAAAATCGACGACAAATCGCGGATCAATTTCCATGCCGCCGTTTTCCGTATCGCAATTGACCATCAGCATGCATCCGCCATTGGTGCGGATTTCCGGATAGAACTGATTGTCCCAGGTCGAGAAGAGCGAGGTCGTCACATAAAGGCGCTTGCCGTCGAGGCTGAGCTGTATCATCTGAGGCCCGCCAGTCACTTTCACGCCATTGACCTCAGGCGCACGGCCGAGAAGTCCGCCCATCCACACTTGTCCGGTGAGCTTGGCGTTGTGCGGGTCCGAGATGTCATATTGGCGGATGTCGCCATGCAACCAGTTGCAGAGATAGAGGTATCTATCGTCCATACTGAGCAGAATGACCGAGATCACGCCCGGTATCGGGATCGGCCATTCGGGATGCGGCTCATTGCCAACATCGACAATTTTTTCCCATTGCCAGTCACCCGCCGCATCCTTCCACCAATGGATGATGTTTGCAGAAAGGGCCGCGCCAACAAAGCCGTGACTGCTGTCTGGATTGTGATGGAATCGCACTTCGAGTGGGAGCAAGCCATCCTCACCGAGATAGAATGTTTGCTTTGGCTTCTTCTTCTCAAAATCCCAGAAATGGATCTCTCGGCCATATTTCAGATGGCCAACCTCCTCCAGGTCAAAACCAGGCATGAAGGTATTGGGCGCCGCCCACTCCGAGCTGACCATCACGTTATGTCGCGGCTGGTACCAGAAATCATAACCAAACTTGATGCTGCCCATGGAGTTTTCCCAACGGCCGACAATCTCGAACTCCTTGTTGAGTTGCAAATAGCCGCCTGGGGCATTGCCTTGAGCGTCGCCAAGCATGGAAACGACGATGTCCGAGCCGAGGCAATGCACTGTGTGCGGCGCCGACAAGTTGGTCCTGGTTTTGATTTCAGCGCCGTCTATGACCTTGAACAGTGTCGGATTGCGGGGATCGGTTGCGCAATCGACAATATGCAGATTGGTCGAGCGCACACCCGGCACAATCAGATACTTGCGCTCCATGCTCGCATCGCCATGGCAAGACGAACAGGCATTCCAGCCCATGTGATGAAGCTCATCGCCAATACCCGGCATTTGCAAACGTGAAATCACTTGGCTGTAGGTCGAACTCTCCGGGTCGACATCAATGGTACACAAATAGTCCGGCTTCTGAATGCCCGTGCCAGTGTAGATGGCAATCGTATAGAGCAGCTTTTCGCGAGGTGCCCTCATCGCCTCTGCTGGAGAAGCATAGCCCGGTCCACAGCAATGATTGGTCATGGGTACTTCCCCAATTTGAACAGATCACTGGCCAGCCCCAACGGGGTCAAGCTGGAATGTTAGTGCATGCTTGGCATTAGCGCTATGGCCGGGGTGGCTGGTCAAGCGCGCGCACTGTGACGTACAACTGGGCGACAGAGCGTCCACGGGACCGTCCAACGCGAGCTGCTTATCCCGACGGAACATTGGTGGGCGATAGAAGGCACGAGAGCGGCCGTAACCCGCGCCCAATCGACGCCCTCCGCGAACGCCAGTGCGCGATGGCGGCCAGCTGGTCTGAGCGTTATCTCTTCACGCACTGCCCGGAGCCGCCGGGATCGCAGACTTCTCCTACACCGCAATCGAAATCGCGTGTGCAGGCGGGCGGCGACAAGGGCGGGGCGAGGACGATATAAGGCGTATGGACCTTGTCGCCGGGCGGCACGAAAGCCGGCGCTCGCTCGCCTGCGTCACCGAGCGTGCGGATATAGAGATAGAGCGACTTCTTGTCCTCATCGCTCATCGCCCGTACATTATACCCTGGCATCGGTGGATAGGTCCCAAGGCCTCGAAGATATGAAACGAAGCCGTCGGCTGTGAGGTCGACCGCCGTCAGCCGTAGGTTTGCCGCATAGCTGGTACCCCACGGTCCCTGAAAGCCGAGTGCATTTCCCTTGAGAGCCTTGGCCGGATCGATCTTGCCGCCACTTTCGCTATATCCTTCGGTGTGGCAATCGTGGCAGCCGCCGATGATGGAGATGTAGAGTCCTCGCTCGACCGAAGGTTCCCCTGCCGCCGGCGCGGCATTGAGAGCAAGCGCGGCAATGCACATCAACCAATATGCACGCATCGCATTCCCCTTCCTTGGTGCCGAACGGCGTCTGCAAGGGACCTATGCCCAGCTTTGTCGCGCTTTGTCATGTCGGCCGAGCTTCCCCGCCTGTCGCGCAACTCGGAGATCAGGGAATGGTTGCAGTAGGGATCAGGAATGTTTGGGAACTGGGCTCGGGTACTGGCACATTCGGCCCTAATCAGACGAGCGTAGCACCAATCCCTCTTCCTTGGCAGCCGCCAAGAATGACTTGCGGCACTCCCCGGCGCGTCGCCAAATCCTGGGCCAGGATCAAGACCTGCCTGTCGGACCAGCTCGAGCCTGAGGATGGTAAGCTGTGGGTCTACGATATCGATGGAATCGCAACCCCTGCCTTTAGCGACTTCGGCATCGAGGCCCTTCGCGAAATTATTCGAGACCAGGCGACAGCTAGTTGTCCCTTCAAATCCGGCACGCCGCGGTCCCTACCGGATGCTTACGGTCTTGACGTTGACCGGAGGGGAGAACCAATGGGTCGCCATGACACCTACTACTCAGGAGAGAGATACATTTTGGCCTCCTTAGCGGCAGCCTCAAAGGCCTTTCGTATCAGATGAGGGTCAATCGGATCGCCCTCCAAAGCTGACAGGCAGAGGGTCACCGCCTTGTGCCAGCGAGGTCCTCTCCGGGTCCACGTCTTTAGCTGCTCAAGGGCTGCCCTCGCATTGTTGCAGCTATGCCTATCACCGGACGCAGTCCTTACGAACACAGGAGGAACGAACCAATGGGTTGCCATCAGGGGAATCTAGAGCGGGACGAGCCTGCCGACCAACCCAGTTGTAGTCCGCAATAATGGAACAACGCAGGCGCTCTGTAGTTTAGAAATCGCAGCGGTCGATTCTTCGTGGATGCAGCCGCCTGCCGTCGCCACGAGCGGCGGGCCTCCACCTTATGGAGGGACTAACGTCCCCTGCTCCTTAGCGGCAGCCAGGAATGCCTTGCGGGCCTCCTCGGGTTCCATCTGGTCGGAAATCACGGCGATGCAAACGCGCACCGCGAGGTCCCACTGAAGGCCATGGTTGGTCCACTTCAGGAGTTCCTCGGCGGCTGCTTCAGCGTTGCTAACCTTCCGCGTCGAACCGCTACCCTCGGTCCTGACAGGGACCGGCGGGGAGAACCAATGGAGCGCCATGCAGTCACTCTTTGTCGGCCCGATCAAGTTCCTGCAGCAAATGCTTTTGCTCGGCCGGCAGCTCCCGTTCTACAGGCAGATTTAGCAGGTTGCGAAGGTAATTGCGGATTACCTCTGAAGTGATCCACCGCCGCACAACTTCGGCAATAACCTTCCGTTTGGCTGCGTCAATTTCGACCACGTTCGGGCCTACATGCTTGATAGGACCGAACCCCACCGCGAGCGGATTTGTTCCTTAGAAGGGGCCGGGAATGTTCGGTAGAAAAATCCGAGCCGGTGATCGGATAACTGGCTCGCGCGAAGACCCCCCGTACCCCCTCCGTTTCCCTTACGGCGCCGGTGGGCACAGCCTTGCTATGTACCCTTGGCAGCGTCTTCGATCAGTTCGGCTATTAAGGTGCGGACCCGTAGGTCGGACCTATCCCCTATGTTTCCCACATCTTTGGTCACCATCCCCGGCGAAGTACGGACACCGCCCCGCTCACCTTAACGTTGACCATAAAGGTTCTTCTAAGCGCCTTCTCCAATTCCCGCTTCCTGTAGATCTGGAAACGAATCGACGGGGTTAAAGCTTTGACCTGCCGGCGTGGCGCGGCGTCTATGTCGACAGCCACCTCGCCTGCCACGTCAGCCTTGGCCGCCTCCAGCGATGCAATCACGACGTCGTTTAGCCAAGCCTTTGCTTGCTCGCTGAAGTCCGCCATGGGGGCATCTCGCTTCCCCATCTCCGCGCCGCCGACGGGCTCCTCCTGCTGACGGCGAGCTTCCTTCCCGCGCTCAAGGGCTTCTTTAAACTTTGCCATCCCTGTTGCTCCGATTTGTCATCAGGCCACCCCCGTCAGATCGGCTATGGCGCCCTCCCATTCACTAGAACGCGCGTAGTCGGGGTACGTTGCGTTGGGGAGCCTTTGGGTTCCCCGCTATTCAGCGTTTACGTTAGACAAGGCTTCGGCTACCACCTTGTCAGGCACAACGCCAAAGCCGTGAAGCAGTACGTCATCTACACCCGCGTTTCGACCGACGAGCATGGCAAGCGCGGTCTCGGGTTAGAGGCAGAACCCGCCGCGGAGCGCTCGGACTGCAATGCTGGCCGGGGAACGAGCGACATCGTCGGGAACAAGTCCCGTTTCATAAATCAGCACAACAGGTCGGCCGGGGCTAACTAGCTGACACTTGGTTGATCCCGGCATCAACCCAGGAACGTGTCTGTTCCAGCACCTCATCGGAAAACGCTGGGTCGTCAATCGCCCGGGCGAGGATCACTGCCCCCACCATCGCCGCAAAGCTTCCGATCGCCGCGCGGCGCCTGTCTGCCGCATCCAGCTCCGGGAGCGCCTTGCCAATACGGTCGATCTGCGATCGAAGACCTTCGGTCATGGCCGAGCGCGCTGCCGGGGTCTGATGGCGGATCGCCGCGGCAAGGCCCGCCGTCGGGCAACCACCGGCGCAGTTGTCGCGATGCCGGGGTGAAAGATAGTCATTCACATAAGCGCGAAAATCGCCGCCTCCGCCTGAGTCCGCGGCGAGGACATGGGCAAGGGTCTGCGCGATCAGGTCGTCCTTCGAGTTGAAGTGACCATAGAAACCGCCATGGGTCAGCCCGGCGGCCTTCATCACCTCCGCCACGCTGACCGCATCGAATCCCTTGTCGCGAAACAGCCGGCTGGCCGCGTCCAGGATCCGGCGACGATTCTCCGCCATCTGCTCTCGACTGACCTTCATTTCAAAATTCTCCGCTGGCCCCGTTGACATTTACATGATGGTCATCATATTTATCTGCAATCATGATGACCGTCATGAATATAAGTTCCTACAGAGAAAAGAGCAATCCCATGACCGCCATTCCGTCAGTCCTCATCACCGGCGCCTCCACCGGCATCGGAGCTTCCTATGCCGATCGCTTTGCGCGCCGCGGCCACGACCTCGTGCTGGTTGCCCGCGACACGGCACGAATGGCGGCGCTGTCGGCGCGCCTGCGTCAGGAGACTGGCGTGGCGATCGACATCGTCCAGGCTGATCTCACGCAGCCCACCGATCTTGCAACGGTGGAGACGAGGCTGCGCGACGATGCCCGCATCGGGATCCTCGTCAACAATGCCGGAACGGCCATCGGCGGAAGCTTCATCGAGCAGAGCACGGATGACGTTACACGGCTAGTAGCGCTCAACACGACCGCACTTCTGCGGCTTGCCAGTGCCATCGCCCCGCGGCTTGCGGCGGCAGGCGAAGGCGCGATCGTCAACATCGGCTCCGTGGTCGGCCTGGCGCCGGAGTTCGGCATGACGGTCTACGGCGCAACCAAGGCCTTCGTGCTGTTTCTGTCGCAGGGACTCAGCCTCGAGCTCGCGCCGAAGGGTGTCTACGTCCAGGCCGTGCTTCCCGCCACGACGCGAACGGAGATCTGGGAACACGTCGGCGCCGACGTCAATACGCTGTCCAACGTGATGGAGGTGGACGATCTGGTTGACGCGGCACTGGTCGGCTTCGACCGCCGCGAACCGGTGACCATCCCGCCGCTTCCCGATGCCGGGCAGTGGGACGCGCTTCAGGCCGCGCGCCAGGCCATGCTTCCAAACTATCGGAACGAACATCCCGCCGAGCGGTACCGCAAGGTCGCCTGAGCACCAACGAAGCCATTTCGATAACGACCCCGCCGCAGCGGGGACAAACAAAGGTGACCTATGACGAGCAAAACGCTGTTTGAGCCCTATACTCTCGGCTCGCTAACCCTCTCCAATCGTATTGTGATGGCGCCCCTGACGCGCAATCGCGCTGGCCCGGGCTTCGTTCCAGGCGATCTCGCCGCGGAGTATTACGGCCAGCGCGCGTCGGCCGGCCTGCTGATTTCCGAGGCCACGCAGATCTCGCAGCAGGGACAAGGTTACCAGGACACGCCAGGCATCTACTCCCAGGCTCAGATCGACGGCTGGCGCAAGGTCACGACCGCCGTGCACGCCAAGGGCGGGCGGATCTTCCTGCAGCTCTGGCATGTCGGCCGCGTCTCGCACGTCGACCTACAGGAGAACGGGGCGGCGCCGGTTGCGCCGTCGGCGATCCGGGCCCAGACCAAGACGTTCGTCAACAATGGC
Source organism: Mesorhizobium sp. WSM4830 (assembly GCF_055811495.1). Lineage (NCBI taxonomy): Bacteria > Pseudomonadati > Pseudomonadota > Alphaproteobacteria > Hyphomicrobiales > Phyllobacteriaceae > Mesorhizobium > Mesorhizobium sp. WSM4830. Next base: position 84,597 of record NZ_JBVVQI010000008.1, read on the forward strand.
TTCGTCGACGTCTCGGAGCCCCGCGCGCTGGAGTTCGAAGAGGTTTCTGGGATCGTGAACGACTTCCGGCAAGCGGCAGCTAACGCCATTGAGGCCGGTTTCGATGGCGTCGAGATTCACGGTGCCAACGGCTACCTGCTGGACCAGTTCGCCAAAGACAGCGCCAATGTCCGCACCGATGCTTATGGCGGCTCGGTCGAGAACCGCGCCCGTCTGATGCTGGAAGTTGCGACGGCGGTGGTCGAGGAGATCGGCGCCGCGCGCACCGGAATCCGGATCTCGCCCGTATCGCCCGCCAATGGCGTTTCGAGCAGTGATGCTCAGGCACAGTTCAACTATATCGTCGATCAAATCGATGCCTTGGGCATCGTCTACATTCATGTCGTCGAGGGCGCCACGGCCGGGCCGCGCGATGTCGTACCGTTCGACTTCGGATCGCTCCGCCGGCGCTTCAACAACACCTATATCGCCAACAACGGCTATGATCTCGACCTCGCGACGTCGCGGCTGGCCGAGGACAAGGCCGACCTGTTCGCCTTCGGCCGCCCCTTCATCGCCAATCCCGACCTTGTGGAGAGGCTTGAGACCCGCGCACCGCTGGCGGCCGTCGACCCGGCTACGATCTATGGCGGGGGCGCCGCGGGCTATACGGATTATCCCGCCATCGCAGCCGCGAGCGGCCGCTGATCCCTTCGGCGCCGCACTTTGGTGCGGCCCCGACCCTTATGTGCTGTCTGCGATAGTGGCTCTCCAACTCGGGCGTTGGCAAGTACGGCATCTGCTTCAACGTACCCCCGATGAACTTCCATGATCGGCACCTATTGAGGTTGCGGGTGAACGGAGAGGATCACAGGCTTTACGATCTCGATCCCCGCGTCACCCTGCTCGACCTGTGACGCGAGCGGCTTGATCTGATCGGAACGAAAAAGGGCTGCAATTTCAGCACGTGCGGCGCCTGGAATGTGCATCTCGACGGCATGATGTTTGCAGTGTCCGCCGAGGGAGTTGCGGATGTTGTCGGTTTCGGAATTTGCATAGTAGCTACGTCGGAAGGCGGGCCGCCTCCTATTAGGCGGCCCCCAGGTTGATAGTCATGGTGATGGTCAGAGCCGGCCGTCCGCGATCAACTCGCGGGTGCGCTTCAGCGTGGAGAGAAGAGCGGCCTTGTAGCCCATGCTGCTGTCGAACTGCGCCTGCTCGGCCTGCTCCTCCGGCCCGTTCGGCTCCTTGCCGCGCAGGCCGAGATAACAGTAGAACTTGAGCTGAAGTTCGCCCGCCTCGTCCTCGAACAGCTCGTTGATGATCGCGCCTTCGCGCGGACCGGTCGCCTGGAAGAAGGTGACCTTGCTTTCCGGCTCGAGCGTGACGATCTCGCGCAGATCAGCACCGGCGATCGTAGCTTCGCGCACGAAGTGGGTCGCGCTCTCCTCCACGACGTCGCAACGGGTGCAGAGCCCTGCGGGCAGGAACAGGCGGGCATCGCGCGCCTTGAGTTCCAGGCCCTGCCATATCTGCGCACGGGTCAGCCTGGTCTCGTCTCCGGGATTTACCGGAACGGTAGCGGTCGAGTAGATCATGATGTGTCTCCTGGACAAAAGGTCGGTGATCGGGCTCAGCCGGCAATTGCGGTCGCATAGTCGCGATAGGAGCGCAACGGCCGGCCCAGCAGCGCGGTCAGCCGATCGACATCGCCGGCATCGGGGACCATGCCGTCCGTGAGGAAGCGCTCCGCCATCAGGCGCATGTCGAGCGCCATCCAGCTCGGCATGAACTGCCGCAGGTTCTGCTCGAACCCGGCGGTGTCGTCGCCCGGATACGCGATCTTGCGTCCCAGGACGTCCGTCCAGATGGCCGCGACATCCGCGCCGGTCAGCGTGTCGGGGCCGACCAGGTTGATGCGGTCGAACGGCAGCGGCGCGGCGGCCTGCTCGCGGCGGATGAGTTCGATCGCAGCGATCTCGCCGATGTCCCGCGCGTCGATCATGGCGACGCCCTTGGCTCCGATCGGCATCGGATAGATGCCGTAGCCGGTCACCACGTCCTTGATCGTGATGTCGTTGTTCATGAAATACGCGGGCCGCAGGATAGTGGCGTTGAGCCCCATCTGCTCGATCATCCGCTCGACGCCGAACTTGCCCGCAAAATGCGGCACGTTGACATAGAGGTCGCTGTGGATCACCGACAGGTAGACGATCCGCTCGATGCCGGCCTCGCGGGCAGCGGCCAGCGCTACCAGCGCCTGGGTAAATTCGTCGGCCACCACCGCGTTCAGCAGGAAAAGGGTGGAGACGCCCGAGAAGGCCTTGCGCAGGGAATCGACGTCGAGCAGGTCGCCCTGCACGACATCTACGTCAGTGGGGAAATTGGCCTTCGAGGGATCGCGAACCAAAGCGCGCACATTGGCGCCACGCTTCACAAGCTGTTCAACTACGTTGCGGCCGACATTGCCGGTCGCGCCGGTAACGAGAATGGTCATGGGATTACTCCTGAGTTGAGCCGGATGGCATCCCAGAAAATTAGTGATCCACATTTGTGTCGGTAGGCGTTATATCTGGACACGCCGTCTCATTGGTGGAACACATGGATCTACTTGCCCTTGCTGATTTCAATCTGGTCGCTCGCCATGGGGGCTTCGGTAAGGCCGCGCGCGCTGCCGGGCGCCCGAAGGCCACCTTGTCCCGACGCGTGGCGGAGCTGGAGGCGAGTCTCGACTTACGGCTGTTTGAGCGCGGCGCGCGCGCGTTGAAGCTGACGGAAGAAGGACGTGCGCTTTTCGAGCGCGCGGGCCGGCTGCTGTCCGAGCTCGAAGAGACCGCGGCGGCGATCGCCTCGGGCGGCGAAAGGCCGCGAGGCAGGTTGCGGATCAGCGCCCCAGTGCTGTTCTCACAGACCGCGATGGGGAAGATCGCTGCCGGCTTCGCCCTGAAATACCCGGAGGTAAGGCTCGAGGTCACGACGGAAGACCGCGCCGTCGACATGATCGAAGAGGGATTTGATCTGGTGATCCGGGTAAATCCGGATCCGGATGAGAGCCTCGTCGGGCGAGCCTTTCTGCGTGACCGACTGGTGGTCGTGGCAAGTCCTCACCTCGCACGGCCGGCGGAGGGTCTGGCGACCCCGGCCGTCATGCGGTCGACAGCCGATCGAAAGGCTTGGGCGGTGAAGACGCCCGCTGGCCGGTCAACAATCGCGATCGAGCCCGTCCTTGTGCTGTCGTCACTCATCATGGTCCGGGATGCGGTGCGAGCGGGCGTCGGCGCGGCACGCCTGCCGGTGTCGCTGGTGAGCCATGATCTGGCGGACGGAACGCTGGTACATTGGGGGGATCTCGATCGACCCGACATCGCCTTGTGGACACTCTATCCCTCTCGGCGGCTGCTGAGCGCGCGCGTCTCCGCATTCATCGACCATCTGAAGCAGGCCTTTCCGATGGGAACGCCTGACGAGCTGGCCGCCTATATCGGCAAATGACGCCGGGAAGCTGGTTAACCCAGCTGAGGCCTCACTCCAGGGTTGGGGGATCGAGCGGTCATTGGTCGTGCAAGCCTTTGCCACCGCAAATCTCAAACGCGCGTTTTTTGCTTTCGGCGCATGCCAGCGCCTTTTCCTTAAAATCGATCGCCCTATTTCGCCTCGACAGGTGGGCGGCTGCTTGCTGGACGAGTCCTTGGGGCGAGTACGGCACGTGCTTCGAGGTACCCCACATGAACTTCCACGATCGGCACCTACTGCGATTGCGGGTGAACGGAGAGGATCACAGCCTTTCCGATCTCGATCCCCGCGTCACGCTGCTCGACCTGCTGCGCGAGCGGCTTCATCTGACCGGAACGAAAAAGGGATGTAATTTCGGCGAGTGCGGCGCCTGCACGGTGCATCTCGACGGGCGGCGTGTGAATGCCTGCATGATACTTGCCGTCTCCGCCGACGGACGCGAGGTCACGACGATCGAAGGCCTGGCAAACGGCGATGCGCTTCATCCCGTGCAGCAGGCGTTCATCGATCATGATGGTTTCCAGTGCGGATTCTGCACGCCCGGCCAGGTAATGTCGGCGGCGGCGCTGATCGAGGAGGGACATACCGGCTCCGATGCCGAGATCCGCGAATGGATGAGCGGCAATCTGTGCCGCTGCTCGGCCTATCCGCAGATCGTCGAGGCAGTGCGCGCAGCGGCCGGGAGGGCAAGCCAATGACCCCATTCGTCTATGCGCGCGCCGATAGCCTGGGCGACACGATCGCGGCCGGTGCCGCGCCCGACAGCGTCTTTCTCGCCGGCGGCACCGAATTGCTCAACTGGCTGCGCCTTGGAATTGCCGAGCCGACGCGGATCATCGATATCTCCCGCCTCGACGGGCTGGACCGGATCGAGGCACTGCCCGGCGGCGGCTTGACGATCGGCGCGCTGACGCATCTCAACGATGTCGCGCAGCATGCGCTGGTCGTGCGCGATTATCCGGTGCTGAACCAGGCGATCCTCAACGCGGCGTCGCCGCAACTGAGAAACCTCGCAACGATAGGCGGCAATCTGCTGCAGAAGACGCGCTGTGCCTATTTCCGCGCCGAAGAGCAGTTGCCGTGCAACAAACGTCGGCTCGGCTCCGGTTGCTCGGCATTGCATGGCATCAACGACAACCACGCGATATTCGGCTGGACCGAGGATTGCGTCGCCACCCAGCCATCCGACCCGGCGGTGGCGCTGGCTGCACTTGATGCGGTCGTCGTCACCGCGCACCGCAGCGGTGGCCGGCGCATTCCGGCAGCCGAATTCCACCTGCTTCCCGACACGCGGCCCGAGGCGGATAATGTGTTGCAGCAAGGCGAACTGATCACGGCAATCGAGCTGCCGGCACCGGCGCCGCGATCGGCTTACCTCAAGGTGCGCGAGCGCGAATCCTACGAATACGCCATCGTCTCCGCCGCCGCGATGCTGGAGATGGACGGGCAAACCATCGGTCGGGCTGCCGTGGCGCTAGGGTCGGTCGCGCAGCGGCCGTGGCGGCTGAGCGCCGCCGAGGAGCGGCTCGCCGGTGCCGAAATCGGCGATCGCGAGGCGTTGAGTGCCGCCATCGAGCAATCCTTCGCCGAAGCGCATCCCTTGTCGCAGAACGCCTACAAGATCGAACTGGCCAAGACCGCCGCTTTGCGGGCGATCGAAAGAGCAGCGAGGATGCCGTCATGATGATCAGCCAGCCTGTTGCCCGCCCTGACGGCAGCGTCAAGGTTACCGGCCGCGCCCGCTATGCGGCCGACTATTTTGCCGCCGATCTGCTCCATGCAGTGCTGGTGACCGCGCCCGTTCCCGCCGGCCGCGTGACGTCGATCGTCGTCGACGATGCGCTCGCCGAGGAAGGCGTCGTGCGTGTGCTCACGCATGAAGACATGCCCAAATTCGGCCGGTTCGCATCGCCGAGGGCCGAGCCCGATACGCAGATGCAGCAGGCCGAAGGCCCGCCGGCGGGGCAGAGCTTCATGCCAATGCAGGGCAACGAGATACGTCACGAGGGCCAGCCGCTTGCCATTGTGCTGGGCGAGACGCTGGAGGCGGCGGAAGCCGGCGCCCGCCGCGTCGCATTGCGCTACGAGTTCGCCGAACCGGAATTGCCGGCACCGCCGGAGTGGACGGCCATCGACAAGGCTGCGGTCGTGCCGAGGGAGAGCGGCTTCCGGTTCCTGGAGCCGACGTTTACGAAGGGCAACGTCGATCGCGGGCTTAGCAACGCAGCCGCCATGGTCGAAGCCGTCTACCTGCAGCCGTCGCGCCACCACAACGCCATGGAGCCCTCGGCGACGCTCGCCGAGTGGAACGACGGAGAGCTGACGCTGCACGACGCCACGCAGCACGTCTATGGTGTCCGCCAGGTGCTTGCCGCTCGCATGAATGTCCCGGCCGAGAAGGTCCGCGTGATTGCCCGCCATACCGGCGGCGGCTTCGGCGGCAAGGGGTGGATCTGGCCGCATCAGGTGCTGGCCGCCGCCGCGGCGCTCATCATGCAGCGCCCGGTCAGGCTGGCGCTTAGCCGCGCCAACGCCTATTCCTGCCTCGGCTACCAGCCGCGCATGGCACAGAAGATCGTGCTGGCGGCGGACAGGTCGGGCAAGCTGACCGCCGTGCAACAGGACGTGGTCAACCTGACCACCGTGAGCGACGATTTCGTCGAGTTCGCCACCGAAGCCTCGAAGGGTCTCTACGCCACGCCGGCCATGCGTCTCAGCCAGCGCGTCGAGCGCGCAAACGTCGCCATGCCGACGGCGCTGCGCGCGCCGGTCGAGGGTCCCGGCACCTGGGCGCTCGAAAGCGCGATGGACGAGCTCGCCCACCGCCTCGGCATCGATCCGCTCGACCTGCGTCTGATCAACCATGCGGACACGGATCCAGCCACCGGCCAGCCCTGGTCGTCGAAGAAGCTGCGCGAGGCCTATCAGGAAGGGGCCCGCCTGTTCGGCTGGCGCGAGCGCCCGCGCAAGCCGCAACGCGACGGCGATTGGCTGATCGGCTACGGCATGGCGACCTGTACCATGGGCTGTTTCCGCCACCCGACGCCCGCGGCCGAGGTCAGGCTGCACAGGGACGGCACGGTGCTCATCCGCACCGGCACCCAGGACATCGGAACCGGAACACTCACCGTCTTTCCGCAGATCGCGGCCGACGTGCTGGGCCTGCCGATGGAGAAGATCGAGTTGGAAATGGGCGATACAGAACTGCCGGAGGCGGGACCGACCTATGGCTCGTCATCGACCATGGGGGTGGGCGCGGCGGTGCTTGCCGCCGCCGAAGATGCGCGTTCGCAGCTTGCCCGTCTTGCCAATCTGCTGCCCGACGAGGTCGAGATGCAAGACGGCCATATTCGCCGCAGAGGCGCTGCCGGCGGTCAGACGATCGCCGATGTTATGAGCCATACCGACATCGGCGAGATTATCGGCTACGGCTCGTTCGATCCGGCGCTGCATGGCAAAGGCTTCGCCATGCGCACTTTCGGCGCGATCTTCATGGAGGTCGGTGTCGATCCGGGGCTCGGCCTGCTCAGGCTTCGTCGCGCCGTCGGCAGCTACAGCGCCGGCCGCATCGTCAATCCCCGCACCGCCCGCAGCCAGATGACGGGCGGCATCATCTGGGGCTGGGGCATGGCGGCGATGGAGCAGAGCAGGCACGAACCGGTGCTTGGGCGGTTCCTGTCGAAGAACCTTTCCGGGGTCGCCATTCCGGTCAACGCCGATATTCCCGGCAATATCATAATCCACTTCGTCGACGAGGTGGACGAGCATGCCAGCCCGATCGGCGGCAAAGGCATCGGCGAGCTCGGCGCCACCGGCGTTGCCGCTGCGGTTGCCAACGCCGTCTTCGACGCCACAGGCAAGCGGATCCGGGAGTTGCCGATCACGCCGGAAAAACTGCTGTAGAAGAACCGGCCCGCGGAAGCGTCTGCTCGACGAGGTTGACGTAATAGCGCATCACCGTCGGCACGATCTCGTCGTTGAAGACGTAGCGGTCGCCGTGCAGGCCTTCGCCCGGGCCGACCTCGCCGGCACCGATCCACACATAGCAGCCGCTCGCCTCACGGATCATGAAAGCGAAATCCTCGCAGCCGAGACTGGGGCTGAACTCGGTCAAGACATTCTCCCGGCCGACGACGGAGGCGGCGGCCTCGACGGCGCGGGCCGTCGCGTCCGGGGTGTTGATCAGCGGCGGGTAGCCCTTCCGGTAGTCGAGCCTGGCGTTGAGCGAATGCGCGGCGGCAATGCCTTGTGCGATCTCACCGATCAGCCGCTCGCAGTGATCGGAAAGCCGGGGCTCGAAGAAGCGGCAGGTGCCTTGCAGCCAGACCTTGCCCGGAACGATGTTGCCGACATTGCCGCCATGGATCTGCGTGATGCTGACGACAAGCGCGCTTTGCGGGTCGACCGAGCGGCTGACGATCCGTTGGACGGCTTGCACGAAGGCGCCGGCGGCCAGGATCGGATCGTCGCCGAGCTGCGGCATCGCGGCATGCGCGCCAAGCCCCTCGAAGGTCAGCTCGAAATTATCGACCGCCGCCATTTGCGCGCCAGCACGGGCCGCGATCGTCCCCCGCCTGACGCCCGGCCAGTTGTGGACCGCATAGACCGCCTCGACCGGAAAGCGCTTGAACAGGCCGTCCTCGATCATGCGCATGCTGCCACCCTCGTTCTCCTCGGCCGGCTGGAAGATGAAGGTGACGGTGCCGTCGAAGGTGCGCGACTCGCTGAGCAGTTTGGCGGCGCCGAGCAGCATGGCGGCGTGGCCGTCATGGCCGCAGGCGTGCATCACGCCCTCTCGCCTCGAAGCATAGGCCAGGCCGGTTTTCTCCAGCACCGGAAGCGCGTCGAGCTCGGCACGCAGGCCGATGGCGCGTGCGCCGCCACCGCTGCGCAGGACACCGACGATCCCGGTGCCGCCGATCCCTTCATGCACCTCGTCGACGCCGAAGGAGCGCAGTTTCTCTGCAACGAAACGCGCCGTTTCGTATTCATTGAATCCGAGCTCCGGATTGGCATGGATATGGTGCCGCCAGCCTATGACCTCTGGTGTGAGCGCGGCGATGGGGTCATTATGCAGCATGATGCCTCCTTTCACGCCGGCAAAGGCGGCGCGGTTTGATCCTGCCAGCCATAGAAGGCCGGACGAGAAGCGTCTTGAACCGGATTGACCATGGCAAGGACAAACGAAGCGGCAGAGACCGGGAAATACTGGCGCCATCCGTGCTTCCCCGACCTTGGCCTGTTTAAGGCGCGCTTCACCCGGCACCGCTACGAACTGCACACGCACCCGACCTATGTGATCGCCCTGATCACCTCCGGCTGCGAGCGCATTCGCATCGGCCGCCAAAGCGTTCTCGCTCCGGCAGGCGCCATTGCCGTCGTTAATCCAGAGGAGTGGCATGACGGCGAACGCGGCGCGGACGAAGGCTGGGCCTACCGGACGTTTTATCCTTCGGTGCCGCTGATGACCGCGCTTGCCCGCGAACTCGGCCGCGACGGCGCTCCGGTGTTTTCGCGCGCGACGGTCGAAGACAGCAGTCTCGCCGCGGCATTGATGGCAGCACACCAGGGCTCGACATCCCCGGACACAATGACGGCCGAGACGTCCCTGCTCGTGGCGCTGCGACGGCTGATCATTCGGCATGGCGATTGGAACGGGCGCCCCGAGGAGCTCGAAAGCTCCGGATCGCAGCGGAGGTTTTCGCTCTATCGCGACCTCGTCGAAAGCGAGCTTGGCTCGCAGCTCGACCTCGAGCGGCTTGCCGGTGCGGCTGGCGTGACCCGGTTCCAGGTCATCCGCGACTTCAACAAGGCGATCGGCCTGACGCCGGCGGCCTATATCCGGGACCGGCGATTGCGCCGGGCGAGCGCGCTGATCGAACGGGGATCTGGCCTCGCCGACGCCGCTATCGCGGCAGGTTTCGCCGACCAGAGCCATCTTTCCCGTACGTTCCGGGCCATGCATGGCATGACGCCAGGTATGTTCAGAAGAGCGGGATAAGGCGTTCCTGAACAGACAAGCTTGCGCGCCAATGCTTGCTGCGCAATGCTGACGTAGTTCGGGGGGGAATCATGCGAAAAATCTTGGCATCGACGCTGCTGCTCGCGGCAGTTCTATCCGCAACGGCTGCCCAGGCGCTGGATGCCAGCGGGACGCCGGTTGTCGTGACCCCGCTTGCCTCTCGCACCGAGACCGCGTCCGGCCAGCCGATTACGCTGCCCCAGAAGAACGTGCAGGTCCTGGTCTCGGCCTATCAGATCGCGCCGGGCGCAACCTTGCCGGTCCACAAGCATCCGTTTCCGCGCTATGCCTATGTCGAGGCCGGCACGCTTCAGGTCACCAACGTCGAGACCGGCAAGAGCAACACCTATCAAACAGGTGATTTCATCATCGAGATGATCGGACAATGGCATCAGGCGACCAATGTCGGCGCCGATCCGGTCAAGCTGCTGGTCATCGACCAGGTCGAAGAAGGCACCAAGAACACGGTGTTGCGCCAGTAGCTGCCACGTCTGAAATCGGCGTCCGTGGCGGATCCAGCACAGCGCGTAACAGACGTCAGAACGCGAACCCCTCCGGCAAATTGTGATTCCAATAGCCTTCCTCGACAAGTTCACTTATGCGCCAGCCCTCGGACGTGCGTACGACGCGGTCGCGATACCAGAGCCCCTGGAAGAAGACCTGCCTTTTGCCTTCGCCGAGGTCGACCACCATCGGGCATGAACAATGGACGCGCGCGCTGGCCTCATCCGCTCGGAGATCCAGAAGGATTGTCGAAATGGCGTGCTGCGAGATCAATATCTTCGAAAGGGCGCCTTTCATGTAAGCAACATGCTCATCCACACTGCTCCTGATTCCACCTGTTACAGTGTCGTCAAGCACGGCATCGGGCGTGAATATTTTCCGATAGGCTTCCCAGTCGCGATCGTCCACAGCGTAGCAATAGCGAACAAGCAGCTGTTCGATCTCGAGCCGATCCGAAACCTCCTGCAATGAAAGGGTCATGTCCTGTCTCCGCGGTTGGCGGCACTAATGCCGCATGCGCCAAGCCTGCCCGACATTTCGATCAAATATTCACGTTGCCGATGCTCCGGGCAACCTCGCCGCGCGACTGGGCAGGCGCAAACCCGAATACTCATTTGGCCTCCGCCTTTACCCGGTCGGCAGCGGCGGCCAGCACGGCACGATCCCCCTCTTCGTACAAGCGGCGGATGGAGATTACCTTGACGCGCCAGCCTTCCGGCGTCCGCACCAGCCGGTGGAGATAGCTGCCGCCGACCGTCCAGAACCGGCCGTCGATCCAGTGGGCGGCGCGGACATGGCTGCGTGCAACCGCGTCATTGGCCGCGCCTTCGACGGTGGTGTTGGTGATGAGGTGCTGGGTGGCGTCGAAGCCCGGCAGCAGTCCTTGCCACTGCGCGATCAGCGCGTCGCGGCCGCTGGTCGCGGCTTCGCCGCCGAAGAGGCTGGTATAGTCGGTCGTGACACGGGCCGCGAGATAGGATCTGACCCGGTTCCACTCACGCAGATCGGCATAGAGGCCGATCCCGCCCACTGCCTCGGCGATCGCGATCCTGTCTTCGACCGTCAGCGCATCTCCCGATGCGCTCGACGTGGGCGCCGAGACGGCGGAAACCGTCGCAGCGGAAACCGCTGAGACCAGGATATGCCGGCGAGTGACGAAGCTCATTGTCCCGCCTCCCCCGCACTGCCCAGTGTCGCGCGGAAGTGCGCGGCGACGGCGTCGCTTGCGGCCTTCACCGGAGCGGCACGATCGTAGAAATCGAACTGGGTGACGTTGTCGAGCCACAACTCCTGTTTGGGACTGGTCAGCCGCGCGTAAAACTTGTGCGCACCCTGCGGAATGGCGGCAGCCTCGCTATGCACCATCAGAAAGGGTTGACGCAGCCGCGGGGCAGCCTGGATGGCGTCGAACCTCAGCCAGCCGCGCCAAAAGGCCGGATCGGCCTCGTTGCGCCAGGCCGGGATCATGCCGCGATCGAGTTCGGTGTAATAAGGCACCTTGAACATGATTGCGCGCTCATCGGTCAGGCTGGCGGCCGGCAGGAACGCCTGTCTGCCGGTGCGGCGATACGCGGCCTCGGCCGCGTCGCCTGTGGCCTCAAGCCTGGCGACGCCGTCCACGCCGCCATAGGTCTGCTCGACCACTTCGGCATCCTGCAACCAGGGCGCAACGAGGGCGACCGACTTGATCGCGGTATCTTCGGCGGCGGCAGTGACCATGTAGCCGGAGCTGGCGCAAATGCCGAGCCCGCCGATGTGCTCCTTGTCGGCCTCGGGCCGGCTCGCGAGACAGGCGACCGCCGCTTCGATGTCGGCGGTCTTGGCATTAGGATCCTCGTACTGGCGGCGTATGCCGCCGCTTTCGCCCCACCCACGAAAGTCGAAGGTCACGGCGACGAAGCCACGATCGGCCATCTCGCGGGCGTAGCGGGCCGGCATCTGTTCCTTCACCGTCATCCAGGCGCCTGTGACAACCAGCGCGGGTCGAGGTTTCGCCGCGTCCAGATCCTCCGGCAGATAGAGCTCGCCGACGAGCTGCTCACCATGCGAGGAGAATGTGACGCGCTCGACGCGCGGCGCGGCGACGGCATTGGAGGCGGCGAGCGCGGCGGTGGTTGCTACGGCAAGGGTCAGGGTTTTAAGCATCGCAAGTCTCCTTTGGCTTGGAGTGAGAAGCGCGGCGCGTTGCGAGAAAGACCGCCGTCTCAGCGCTCGCCAGCCAGTCGGCCGGGCAGTGGCTTCAGCGGGTAATGTGCCCAGTAGAAGGCGTCCGACTGGTACATGTCGGTCAAAAAATTCTGTGCCTCGGCGATCTTGCCGTCCTTGATGCGGAACATCAGCGCGTAGAACTGGTCAATCTCGGGACCTGAGCCGACATTCGACCAGCCGCGATGGACGTCGACGACGAGGTTGCCCTGCGCCTGGAAGAAGATCGGTTCGGCCTTGAATTTGCCCTCGGCCAGGCCGCGGAAAAAGGCGACCACCTCGTCCGGCCCGCGCTTGTCGCCGGCGAGCGGATGATGGCCGGGAATGCGCCACACGATGTCGGGCGCGAGGAAGGACCGCACGGCCTCGGGATTGCCGGTCGCGTAAGCTGCGTAATAGTCCTTGATGAGCTGGATATTGCTGTCCTCCAGCGGCCCGGCGTCCGCCGGGGCGGCAGACACCGCCAGAAGAGCGCCGGTGGCGAGTAAAGCGAGCCTGGTCATCGGTCCTGTCTCCTTGCCCCGTTCGGGTCCTCGCAATAGCGAGATCCGTTCGTCGGACCCAACATGACGCCTTTTGTTCACCGGAAAAACCAGTAGAGTTCGACAGGGCTATTTGGAAAAACCTTACAATGCGCCTCGACCAGTTCAGCGGCATCGTCGCCTTCGTCAAAGTTGCGGAGGCCAAAAGCTTCACCCGCGCCGCGGCCGAGCTCGGCGTCGCTCCGGCCTCGTTGAGCGAGGCGGTCAAGGGGCTCGAGGAGCGTCTGGGGGTGCGGCTGCTCAACCGCACGACCCGCAGCGTTGGCTTGACCGAAGCCGGTGCCCAATACCTCGATCATGTGCGCCCGGCAGCCGAGGATATCCGGGCGGCTGGTGCGGCACTGCGCGAAGCTCGCGACCGTCCCGCCGGCACGCTGCGCCTCAGCCTGCCCTGGATCGCCGCCCCGCTGCTGATCGAACCACTGATGCGGCCGTTCATGGATGCTTATCCCGAAGTGCGGCTTAGTCTGATTTTCGACGACAGCTTCGTCGACATCGCCGCCGAGGGCTTCGACGCCGGCCTGCGCATCGGCGAGCTTCTCGAGAAAGATATGATTGCCGTGCGCCTGGGCGGGCCACTGCAGATGGTCGTGGTGGGCAGCCCCGACTATCTGGCGCGCAACGGCACACCGAAGCGGCCGGCCGACCTCGCCGCACATCGCTGCATCGCATTCGCCCTCACCCGGACCCGCACGATTTCGCCCTGGGAGTTCACCGTGGATGGACGCGAAGTCGCATTCACGCCGGACGCATGTCTGGTCGTGAACACGCTTCCACTGTGCATCACCGCCGCCGCGCAGGGGCTTGGCCTCGCCTTCGTGGTCGAGGGCCTCGCCGCGCCGCTTCTCGCGTCAGGCGCGCTGGTCAAGGTGCTGGAGCCTTTCTGTCCAGCTTACGAACCGCTTCATCTCTACTATCCCAGCCGCCGCCTGGTACCGCCGAAGCTGCGGACCTTCATCGACTTCGTGCGCGCGAATTCGCACAAGCTGCGGATCTGATGTGGCTTTCGAGAACCCAGCCCCGTTCAGCCCCAGGCACCGACCATCTGCCTGGTGGTTGCGTTGACCCGGTTGAATGCGTTGATCAGGGCAATCTGGACGACCAGGGCGGCAAGCGCCTTTTCATCGTAGTGCCGGGCTGCCTCGTCCCAGACCGCGTCCGGCACCGGATCCGGGCGGTCGGCCAACCGGGTTGCCGCCTCGGTCAGCGCCAGCGCGGCGCGCTCGGCATCCGTGAAGTAAGGTGTTTCCCGCCAGGCGGACACGGTGAAGACGCGCTCGTCCTTTTCGCCGGCCTTCTTCAATTCGCGCGCATGCATATCGACGCAGAGGCTGCATCCGTTGATCTGGCTGGCGCGCAAATGGACGAGCTTGCGCGTCACATAAGACAGGTCAGCCGTTTCCGTCGACTTGTCCAGCGCCAGCAGCGCCTGCAGGGCACCGGGAATGAGCATCACCGGGTTTTTCAATCGAGCTTGCATGATGGTCTCCTTAGGCGTGTTTTTGCAGGCCGCACATTTCAGCTGTCGGTCGGCGGCGCTGTTAATCAATCAATAACTCGCCAGTTATGAGTCGTCATATAGCTGAATGGTTATGGATGTGTCAAGCGGCAAAATCGGAGGGCCGCCGGCGGCCCTGTCGCGTGTTGAGCCAACAGTTCCGGCTTTCATCGCACCATGCCCGATGCTACCGCTGGCCAGCTGAAATCATCGACGGATCGCCCATGACCGAGACCGAACGCCCTCGCCTGCCACTGATCGAGATCTGCGTCGAAGGCATAGACGGCCTGCTGGCCGCGCAAGCCGCCGGTGCCGACCGTGTCGAGCTCTGTGCCAGCCTGATCGAAGGCGGCATCACACCGAGCTTCGGCACGGTGCGCACGGCACTCGAGCTGGCGACGATCCCGTTCCACGTGATTGTGCGACCGCGCGGCGGCGATTTTCTCTATAGCGAAGCCGAATATCGTTCGATGCTCGCCGATGTCGGCGCACTTGCCGAGCTCGGCGTCGCCGGTGTCGTTATCGGCTGCCTCGCTGCCGACGGCACGATCGACGAACAGCGCATGAGCGAATTGGTTAAGGCTGCGGGAAGCTTGAACGTCGCCTGCCACCGCGCCTTCGACATGACCCGCGACCCGACAGAGGCGCTGGAGACGCTGATCCGCTGCAAGGTCGGCCGCGTGCTGACCAGCGGCCAGCGCGACACGGCACTGGAAGGCGCGGACCTGCTCGCCGATCTTGTCAGGCAGGCCGGCGACCGCATCATCATCCTCGGCTGCGGCGGGCTTGATCCTGAGAACATCGGCAAGGTGCGGAGGAAAACCGGGTTGAGCGAAATGCACTTCGCCGCGCTCAAGGACGTGCCGAGCGCCATGCGTTACCGCAACCCGAAAGTCGGCATGGGCGGCACCGACCTCGACCGCGAATACCGCAACTCCGTGACCGACGAGGCGATGGTGGCGGCGACCATCGCCGCTGCCCGGACATGATGCTGGAAGATCGAACAAAAAGAATGATCGAAACGCATTTGCCGATCGAACGGGTCTCGCCGCAGGATGAGCCCGCCATCCTTGCGCTCAACAACGAGCATGCGGCGGAATTGTCGTGGCTCGAACCAGAGCGCCTGTCCTTCCTGCTCGGCGAAGCGTTTTACACGCGCCGCATCGGTGCGCTCGAAGCCTTCATCCTGACCTTCGACCAGGATGCGAGCTACGACAGCCCGAACTTTCTGTGGTTTCGCGAGCGCTACCCGCGGTTCGTCTATGTCGATCGCGTCGTGGTCGCCGCCGCAGCGCGCGGGCGCGGCCATGCCCGCCGGCTCTACGAGGATTTGTTCGACCAGGCGTCACGCGCGGGCCAGGCGATCGTCACCTGCGAGGTCAATGCCGAGCCACCCAATCCGGCTTCAGACGCCTTCCATGCCGCACTCGGCTTTGTGGAAGTGGGCGACGCGGTAATCCACGGCGGCAAGAAGGCGGTACGGTATTATGCAAGGCGGATCGCCGGCTAAACTGCGGGCGCTGTTCGCCCTACCAATTGCGGTTCAGCCAGGAGCGGGCCGGCTTTTCGATGATGTAGTAGCTGCACAGCGCGCAAGCGAACACCGCCGCCAGCATCAGCCACGGCGAACTGCCTTTTATGTCGACGAATTGATAAAAGGGCTGCTGCCAAAGATAGAGCGAATACGACCACAGCCCCAGCATCGTAATCGGCCAGGAGGATAGAAACCCGGTCAGGTACCGGCTGCTGAAGTCGAGCGAGTTGACGGCGAACGCCAGCAGCGGCACCGCGACCAGATAGTGGATGGGGGTTGGCACGGCAGCCATGAAAAGGAGCACAGCCACGACCGAGGCCGCCAGGGCGACATGCGGCCCCTTGAGCAGCGCCGGCAGCCTGTCGTCGGCCTTGAGCAGGCATATCACCGCCGACAGCAGGATCGAGGCGATGTGCACGTCGGTGCGCCAATAGGTGCCCTCGTAGCCTATTGCGAGCGCCCAGTAGGAGATGGCGCCGTTTGCCATGGCCAGCACCGACAATGCGCCCAGCAACACGATGACCCGGGACCGCCCCGAGACGACGACGCTGATCAGCGCCAGGATGATATAGGCATGCTCTTCGACGCAGAGCGACCAGATATGGTCGAGCGCGCCGGCGCGGGTGACGAGAATTCCGGCATAGTTGTAGGTGAACGTCAACGCCGTCAGCGCCGCCTTCCACTTGAAGGCGATGAACGTGCCGGACAGGGCAACCATCGCGGCAACGACAAAAACCAGCAGTGCCGGATAGATGCGGGAGAACCGGCGCTTGAAGAACTTCTTCAGCGGATAGTGTTCGACAAACAGGATCTCGGCCATCAGCCGGCCGCTGAGCACGAAGAAGAATTCGACGCCCAGGACGCCGAGATTGATGCCGGGAACGGGGAAGAAATGGCCGATCAGCACCAGCGCGATCGATAGGCCGCGCCAGCCGTCGAGATAGGCAAGCCTGGTTCTTGCCGAGCTGTCGGCGACAGGCCTGGACACGACAAGACGCGTCGCGGAAATATCCGTCATGCCGGTCCCTTCATTGAACCTGCGAAAGGCGGGCTGGAGGCCGCATTCCTCCAGCTATATTGCAGTGCACCAGAACTTTGTGCAAGTGCGAGATAACGACACGTCCGAAGTACGGGGACGGACAGAAGCGTCGTCGAGCCCCTTCCCAAAACCAACGGTCGGTAGTCTCAGGCGTTGGCGGCAGGCGCTGCGCGCCATGGCCAGCTGATTGCCAAATAGTACATTGCCATCCTGGCTGGCTAACGCAGAATGTACTCACGATTTCCGCGGCGCCGCGCGGCAGGCCTGCTCTTCCGCCATCCAATGCCTTGCCCGTTTGTCCAAATCGGCCGAATGTGCCGCGGACAGATCCACTGAACAGAGACAGTGCATGACCGGCTTCGTCCTCCCCCTGCCCGCAACCCCGTCGGTGGCCGTGGCCGGCTCGCCGGAGCGTTTTGCGGTGCGCCGGATTTTCTGCGTCGGCCGCAACTACGCCGCCCATGCCCGCGAGCTCGGCAATGACGAGCGCGACCCTCCCTTCTTCTTCACCAAACCGGGCGACGCAGTGGTCGATGCGGCAGTCGGTTCGGGCACGACGATCCCCTACCCGCCGCTGACCCAAAACCTGCATCACGAAATCGAGCTGGTCGTCGCGATCGGCAGAGCCGGCTTTCGCATCCCGCGCGAGCGCGCGCTGGACCATGTCTGGGGCTACGGCGTCGGCGTCGACCTGACCCGCCGCGACCTTCAGGACGAGGCGAAAACGGCGGCAAGGCCGTGGGACTGGTCGAAAGCCTTCGACCGTTCCGCGCCCTGCGGCCTGCTGGTCCCGGCGCAAAAATCCGGTCATCCCGACAAGGGCCGCATCTGGCTCGCGGTCAACGGCGAAATCAGGCAGGACGGCGATCTCGCCGAACTGATCTGGCCGGTTCCCGACATCGTCTCGATTTGCAGCGAGGCGGTAGAACTCCGGCCGGGCGACCTGATCTTCACCGGAACACCGGCTGGCGTCGGCGCCGTTGGGCCGGGCGAAAAGATCACCGGTGGCGTCGACGGCATCGGCGAAATCGAACTGACCATCGGCCAACCGATCCGATGAGCGACATCGTCCTCCATAACTACTACCGCTCCTCGACCTCTTACCGGGTGCGGATCGCGCTGGAGATGAAGGGCCTGGCCTACGAGTACGTGCCGCATCATTTGCGCCATGGCGAACATCGGGAGCCCGCCTACCTCGCGGTCAATCCGCAAGGGCTGGTGCCGGCGCTGGTCTTCAGCGATGGCACGCTGCTGACGCAATCGCTGGCGATCATCGAATATCTCGACGAGACCACGCCCGAGCCGCCGCTGCTGCCCAAGGATGCGCCTGGCCGCGCCCGCGTCAGAATGCTGGCGCAGATGATCGCCTGCGACATCCATCCGGTGAACAATCTGCGCGTGCTAACCTCGCTTCGTACACTGTTCGGCGCCAGCGATCAGGATGTCGTCAACTGGTTCCGGCACTGGGTCAACGAAGGCTTCCAGCCGCTTGAAAAGATTCTGGCTTCCTCGCCCGAGACCAAGACATTCTGCCATGGCGACACGCCTGGGCTGGCCGACATCTGCCTGATCGCACAGGTCACCAGCAATGCCCGCTTCGGCGTCGACATGACGCCCTACCCGACGATCTCGCGCATCAATGCCGCCTGCATGGCGCTGCCGGCGTTCCAGAAGGCCGCGCCGGAGAACCAGATCGATGCCGAATAGAGAAGCCAAAGATCCAGATGAAGCGAAAACGCTCGCCGACATCGAAGAATATGGCTGCCACATTCTGTATGTGCTGGAAGAAGGCGAGCATCCGCCTTTCAGCTACTCGGTGGGGATAGAGCACAATTTCAATGCTCCTGAACTGGTCGTTGTCGGGCTGAAGCCAGAGCTTTCCCAGTCTGTCATCAACCAATACTGCAGACGGGTGTGCAACGGCGAGATTTTCCGCATCGGGCAGCGATCGTCTGGTTTCATAGGCGGCTTCGACTGTCAGTTCGGCTCGGTCCATGTGGAGCACTACCCTGAACATTTCGGTTGGGATATCTGGTTCTACGACGGCCTGGGCTTCCGGGTTATGCAGCTTATCTATCCTACGACCGAAGGCATCTGGCCGTGGGATACTGAAGCGAGCGAGTGGTTTCGAAAGCGGCAACCGCTTCTCGACACGCCGCCGGCATCAAGCTAACTCCGAACAGCCGCCTGACGAATGCGCCGTTATTGAATTGAAACTTGTGAAAGCCTTGTCATGAAAGCCGTCGTTTTCGAAAAATTCGGCGAAACGCCGACGATCCAGACCGTGCCGGATCCGACGCCTTCACCGGAAGGCGTCGTCATCAAGGTCGAGGCGAGTGGCCTCTGCCGCAGCGACTGGCATGGCTGGATGGGCCACGACGACGGTATCCGCCTGCCGCATGTGCCGGGCCACGAACTGGCCGGCGTCGTGGTATCCGCAGGCAGCCGGGTGACCCGCTGGAAGGGCGGCGAGCGCGTTACCGTGCCGTTTGCCGTCGGCTGCGGCCGCTGCTTCGAATGCACGTCGGGCAACCACCAGGTCTGCGAACATCAGTTCCAGCCCGGCTTCAGCGCTTGGGGCTCGTTCGCCGAATATGTCGCCATCGACCATGCCGACACCAATCTCGTGCGCTTGCCCGACGAGATGGAATTCGCCACCGCCGCCAGCCTCGGCTGCCGCTTCGTCACCTCGTTCCGCGCCATCGTCGATCAAGGCCGGGTGACCCCCGGCGAATGGGTTGCCGTGCATGGCTGCGGCGGCGTCGGCCTGTCGGCGATCATGATCGCCAGCGCCATGGGCGCCAATGTCGTCGCCATCGACCTCACCGACGAGAAGCTGGACTTCGCCAAAAAGATCGGCGCGGTGGCGACGATCAATGCGGCAAAGACGCCGAACGTGGTCAAGGCGGTCAAGCAGATCACCAATGGCGGCGCGCATATGTCGATGGACGCGCTCGGCCACCCCAGTACCTCGTTCAACTCGATCGCAAACCTGCGCCGGCGCGGCCGCCACGTGCAGGTCGGCCTGATGCTCGGCGACCATGCCAGGCCGCAGATTCCGATGGACAAGGTGATCGCCTTCGAGCTCGAAATCCGCGGCAGCCACGGCATGCAGGCGTTTCGTTACCAGGCTATGATGGAGATGATCCGCACCGGCAAGCTCAAACCCGAACTCCTGGTCGGCAAGAAGATCAGCCTCGAGGAAGCGCCGGCCGCATTGATGGCGATGGGCGGCTTCGAAGGCATCGGCATCGGCGTGGTGACCAGATTCTAGATCACGCCCCGAGTCTGGATCAGCAAAACGACGCACAGACCTCCCGCACGCAGGCTCGCAGCCAGCGCTGTGCCGGATCGGCATCAAGCCGCGGATGCCACAGCATCGAAATGGTGACCTCCTCGATATCGACTGGCAACGGGAAGCTGTACATGCCTGCGCGCGCGCCCAGCGTGTGCCGTTCGGGGACGCTGGCGATCAGATCGGAGGCGCGCGCCATGGCGAGCGTGGCCGAGAAGCTGGAAACCATGCATACAATCGTCCGCTGGAGACCCAGCAGTTTCAAAGCCTCGTCGATCGGGCCCTTTTCGCGGCCACGCCGCGAAACGCTGATGTGGCGGCCGGCCGCATAGCGTTCCGGCGTCACAAGGCCCTCGCTCAGTCTATGGCCCGTTCGCACCGCACCGATGAAGCGGTCGCGAAACAGCGCCTGAATGCGCATTTCAGGGCTCGTTTCACTGGCAACCCCGATTTCGAGATCAACCGCCGCGTCACGCAACGACATGTCGTTCTTGTCGGATTTCGGCGCAAAACGCAGCCGCACGCCGGGCGCGTCCGCTTCGATGCGGGCGACAAGACGCGGTGCGAACTCCTCGACGAAACTTTCGTTGGCGCGCAGCGTGAAGACCTTGTCGAGAGCAGAGAGGTCGAGAAGCCTGGCAGGACGCAGCAGCGCCTCCGCGTCCTGAACGACGCGGCCTACCTGTTGCTGCAATTCCAGTGCGCGGGGTGTCGCAACCAGGCCACGGCCGGCCCGGACCAGCAATGGGTCGCCTGTCGCCTGGCGCAACCGCGCCAGCGTCCGGCTCATCGCCGAGGGACTGAGGCGCAGCCGCCCGGCCGCGCGCGCCACACTGCCCTCGCTCAGCAGCACATCGAGGGCGACAAGCAGATTGAGATCGGGCGACGACATGGAAGAACCGTAGCACAGCTCGGCCGCGATGTGGCGTTTCATGCACGAATAAGATGCAAACGCTGCGCCTTCCGCCACATCATGCGAGGGAATAGCGTCCGGCAGCTCCGATTTGGGGCTTGCCGGCAAAGGAGTTCACCGTGGCATCGACCGCTGAAAAGACCTGGGACGAAGTTGCCCCGGTGAGCGCCCGCTCGACCCGATGGGCATTGGCAAGCCTGTCGCTTTCAACGCTGCTGTCGTCGCTCGCCACCAGCATCGCCAGCGTTGGGCTGCCATCGCTGATGCAGGCGTTCGGCTCATCGTTCCAGCTCGTCCAATGGGTCGTCCTGGCCTATCTGCTCGCCATCACCACCTTGATTGTCAGCGCCGGGCGGCTCGCCGATATATTCGGCCGCCGCCCGCTGTTGCTCGGCGGCATTGCCGTGTTCACCTTTGCATCCGTGCTTTGCGGGCTCGCGCCGACGCTCTGGCTGCTGATCGCCGCACGGGCGGCACAGGGGCTCGGCGCGGCCGTCATGATGGCTCTGACGCTGGCCTTTGTCGCGGACACGGTTCCCCGGGGAAAAACCGGCAGCGCCATGGGCCTGCTCGGCGCCATGTCGGCGATCGGCACTACGCTTGGTCCCTCGCTTGGCGGACTGCTGATCGCCGGCCTCGGCTGGCGAGCGATCTTCCTCATCAATCTGCCGTTGGGAGCGCTGGCCTTCGCGCTCGCCTGGCGCGTCCTGCCGGCCGGAAAAAAGACATCGGAACCGGATCGGCGCGGTTTCGACGGGATCGGCACGGCTTTGCTCGCGCTGACGCTCGCCGCCTATGCGCTCGCCATGACCCTTGGGCGCGGCAGTTTTGGTTCTCTCAATGTCGGCTTGCTGATTGCCGCCGCCGTGGGTGGCCTGCTGTTCGTCATTGCGCAGACGAGGGCTGAGAACCCTTTGATCCAACCTGCGAGGTTCCGCGACCAGGCGTTAAACGCAGGCCTCGTCATGAGCCTGATCGTCGCCACCGTGATGATGGCGACGCTGGTGGTCGCGCCATTCTATCTGTCGCGCGCGCTTGGGCTGGACGCAGCCATGGTCGGGCTGGTTCTGTCGACCGGCCCTCTGGTTACCGCACTGGCGGCGCTGCCGGCCGGACGGCTGGTCGATCGTTTCGGGGCGCACCGGATGATGATCATTGGCCTGCTCGATCTCGCCATTGGTACTATTGCTCTGTCGCGGGCGGAATTCGGCATTGCCGGTTATGTCGTACCAATCATCGTCGTCTGCACCGGCTACAGCCTGTTTCAGACCTCCAACAATTCGGCCGTGATGACCGGTGTGGCATCCGACCAGCGCGGCGTCGTCTCCGGCCTGCTCAATCTGTCGCGCAATCTCGGCCTGATCACCGGTGCGTCGGTGATGGGCGCGGTGTTTGCGTTCGCATCGGCTGGCGGAAGCGAAGGCACCGGTCAGCAGATATTGGCATCTGCGGCAGCCGCACGCGGGATGCAGGTCACTTTCCAGGTCGCGACGGCCCTGGTCGTGGCGGCGCTGATCCTTGCGATATTTTCAGCCCGCACCACTGCCGGGCGAACAGATATCGTTGCCAAGCATCCTTGAGGATTCCACCCGGTTCGCATGCAACTCCGGCAGCTGGCGCACCTATCTCGCATATCTCTTGGCACCGACGACGCAAAGCACGACAGCGGCGGTGACGGCGACCATGGCGGGACTGACCTGCTCATGCAGCAGCGCTGCCGCCAGCCCCAGGCCGAAGAAGGGCTGCAGTAATTGCAACTGCCCGACCGCGGCGATGCCGCCTTGCGCCAGGCCGCGATACCAGAACACGAAACCGATCAGCATGCTGAACAGCGAAACATAGGCCAGGCCAATCCAGGCGCCCGTGCCGGCACTTTCGAGCGACGGCGGCATGGTGATGAACGTCAGCGCCAGCATGACCGGCAGCGACAGCACCAGCGCCCACGAGATCACCTGCCAACCGCCGAGCTTGCGCGACAGCGCCGCTCCTTCGGCATAGCCCAATCCGCACACGATAATGGCGGCCAGCATCAAGATGTCGCCGAGCGGCGAGACCGACAGGCCTTGCGTGACCGCAAAACCGGCGACAAGGGCGCTGCCGAGGCACGAGAACAGCCAGAACGCCGGCTTCGGGCGATCACCGCCTCGAACCACGCCGAAGATCGCGGTCGCCAACGGCAACAGGCCGACGAAAATGATCGAGTGAGCCGAATTGATGTGTTTGAGCGCCAGCGCCGTCAGCAGGGGAAAGCCGACCACGACGCCAAGCGCCACGATCGCCAGCGGGAACAGATCTCGCCGCTCCGGGCGCTTCTGGCGAAAGAGAAGCAGCAGCGCCAGGCCGAGGATGCCCGCCGAAGCCGCACGGGCGACCGTTACGAACACCGGATCGAAATCCATCACCGCCACGCGCGTCGCCGGAAGCGAACCGCTGAAGATCAGCACGCCTATGAACCCGTTGACCCAGCCACTCGCCGCCCAGCCACTCGCCGCCCGGCCACTTGCCGCCTTGTCCATCGATGCCCCGCTCGTTTTCGCCCTCTATCGGGCCGGGCGTATGGCTCCGCCAGAGACAATCGGTTACAGTTTGACAAAACCGTCATGGTAGGGCGAGCAGTACGGATGGACGAGCAGACGACAACAGATGAGGGCAGCCGGACGCTTGTCGAAAGCGTCATGGCGACGATCAGGCACAGGATCGCCGCGCGCAGCCTGACACCGGGAATGCGGCTGCCTTCGATCCGGGCTTTCGCCAAGGCCATGCAGGTTTCCAAATCCACCGTGGTCGAAGCCTATGAGCGTCTAGCGGCGGAAGGCATGATCCGCTCGCGGCCGGGCTCTGGTTTCTATGCCGCCGGACCGTTGGCTCCGCTGTCGCTGGCCGAGATCGGCCCCAGGCTTGACCGTGCTGTCGACCCACTCTGGGTCTCGCGCCAATCGCTGGAAGCCGGCGATGGCGTCCTGAAACCGGGTTGCGGCTGGTTGCCGGCGTCATGGATGCCCGAGGCTGGATTGCGCCGGGCATTGCGGACGGTGGCCCGCGCCGACGATGCCGCGCTGACCGATTACGGCACGCCGCTCGGCTTGCCGGCGCTACGCCACCTGCTGGCACGGCACATGGCCGAGCACGGCATCGAAGCCTCTCCGGACCAGATCATGCTGACGGAGTCGGGAACCCAGGCGATCGACCTGCTGTGCCGGTTCCTGCTCGAACCGGGTGACACGGTATTGGTCGACGATCCCTGCTATTTCAACTTCCATGCCCTGTTGCGCGCCCATCGGGCCAAGGTGATCAGCGTCCCCTACACGCGCTCGGGTCCGGACATCGAGTTGTTCGCGCAGGCACTGAACGAACATCGGCCGCGCCTCTACATCACCAATTCGGCGCTCCACAATCCGACCGGCGCCATATTGTCCCCGGTCGTTGCCCATCGGGTGCTGAAGCTCGCCGACCAGTCGGGGCTGACGATCATCGAGGACGATATCTTCGCCGATTTCGAACACACGCCGGCGCCCAGGCTGGCTGCCTTCGACGGCCTCAGCCGGGTCATCCATATCGGAAGCTTTTCCAAGACGCTGTCGGCATCGGTGCGCTGCGGCTTCATCGCAGCTCCTCGCGACTGGATAGAAGGATTGACCGATCTCAAGATCGCCACGTCGTTTGGCAGCGGTCGGCTTACATCCGAACTGGTGCTGACGCTGCTGAAGGACGGCCTCTATCGCAAGCACGTCGATCTGCTGCGCGCGCGGCTCTCGCGCGCCATGGAAGAAACCAGCACCCGCCTCAGGGCAATCGGCATCGTGCCATGGATAGATCAGCCGGCCGGCATGTTCTTATGGTGCAGGCTGCCGGAGGGGATAGATGCCGCGGATGTCGCCCGCCATGCCCTGTCGGCCAATGTCGTGCTTGCACCCGGCAATGCGTTCAGCCTGTCCCGGTCAGCCAGTCGTTACATGCGCTTCAACGTCGCCCAATCAGGAGACGACCGGATTTTCAGGGCGCTTGAAGACGCAATGTCGCATTGATTGCGCCGCCGCGCACCCGAGGCTGAACTCTCAGGTGCCGGCTCGCTTGCGGCGCGCATAAAGCATGACGAGCGTCTCGGCGGTCAGCGCCGGCCTCTGCTCGCCTTCGATCTCGACCGTATTGGCGGCCTTCATCAGATACTGCCCCGGACCTTTGTCTTCCATCGACAACAGCGTGGTGCGCAGCCTGATTCGCGAGCCGACCCTGACCGGCGCCACGAAACGCACTTTGTCGAAACCGTAGTTGAAGGCGGCCTGCGTGTTTTCGGGCACGATCCCCATCTCGAGCGCCAGCGCGCCGATGATCGACAGGGTCAGATAGCCATGCGCGATCGTGGTGCGGAACGGGCTTTGCCGCTTCGCCCGCTCGGGATCGACATGGATCCATTGATGATCGCCAGTGCATTCGGCAAACTGGTCGATGCGGTGCTGATCGACCAGCGTCCAGTCCGAGACGCCCAACTCCTGCCCGGCCATCGCCCTGAGTTGCTCGAAGGTCGGCGGCGTCCTCGGCCGTATCTGCGTCATTCCTGCTTTCCCGATCGCTTGCCTGTTCCGGACCACGACGGGCCGCCCCTGTCAATTCGCCAGTGCGATTCCAGCGCATATTCTTCGGCCGCGAACCGCCGGTCTTCGCCGCCGGCAAGCGTGCTGCTGGGGAACAGCTTATTTCTTGTCGTGGCCGGCGCGGATCTCCTCCATCGCCTCCTTGATGCGGCTGCGCAGGATTTCGATCGATTCGGTGCCGGACGCCCTCGCCAGTTCGGCAATCTCGACGGCATTCTTCAGCGCGGTCTCGAAGGATTTCCTGGCGAACGCCGCCTGCTTCTGCATCATTTCCTGCGGATTGCCGGGCGCCCTGTAGTTTTGTGCCATGTCGGTGATTTCGCGCAGCGTGTCCTGCAGCATCTCGCGTTGCCTGGACAACAGCGCCGACGCTCCGGCGGCACTCGCCCGGGCCGACTTCTCCAGCGCTTCCAAGTTTTTGCGGTTGTGAGCGAGGATCGCCTCGACGTCGACATTCGGCAGCTTCAGGTCGCGGCCGAACTTGCCGAACATGTCGATGAAGGAGTCGGACTCCGGTCGTTTTGCCATGCTGGTTCTCTCCCCCTGTTGCCGTGAACGCCGTCACTGCACGGAAGATAGTGCAGCGAAGCTCAGCGGTCCATTCGGACGAGTCAGCCGACGAGAAACAGCCGTTCGGCGGTGTAGAGCACGAGCCCGGCAAGGCCACCGATGATCATGCCGTTGAAGCGAATATATTGCAGGTCCTTGCCGATGTTCATTTCGATCAGCCTTGTCAGTTGCGCGAGGTCCCAGCGCTTGACCTGATCGGCGATGAACTTGGACACGCCGCTCTTCTGGCTTTCGACGAAGGACGCCAGCGCCACGATGAACCCCTGGTTCATGTCGGCCCTGATCTGCGCGTCGTCGGCAAGATGGCGGCCGACCTCGACGAACATGGTGGCGAGATGGTCGCGGATCATCGAATTCGGCGCCTTGGCGTCCTGCTCGATGAACAGCCGCAGGCTGTCCCACATATCGCCGGCCAGCGCGCTGAGCTCCGGCCGGGCAAGGAAATCGCGTTTCAGCTTTTCGGCGCGCCTGGCATATTGTTTGGATGTCCTCAACCGCTCGACGAAGGTTTCGACGAAAAGATCGAATTCGGCGCGCATCGGGTGGTGCGGATCGGCCCGCACTTCATCGAGCAGCGAGCCGGCCGACGCAACGATCTTCTTCAACAGATAGGCGTCGGCGCGAAACAGGTTGAACAGCGACGGCAGTTCCTCGCGGATCTTCTCGCGCATCGTCGCCAGCGCCTGCTCGTCGCTCAAAAAGCGGCCGACCACCTTGGTGAACTCGTCGAATAATTTCTGGTGGCGGCGATCGTCGGTGAGCGTCGACAGCAGCTCGGCTGCAAGCGGCGCCAGCGGCACTTTTTCGATCTGCTCCAGCATACGGCTGGTGACGAAGCCGCGCAGTCCGGATTGCTCGACCGCCGCCAGCGTCTGCGGCACCAGCCGGCCGACGAAGCGCGACAAATCGGCGGCGCGGTTCGGGTCGGCCAGCCAGTCCGCGACCAGCGCGGAAAAGTCGACCTCGGCGAGCTTTTCGCGCACCGGTTCCGGCGCCAGGAAATTCACCTCGATGAAGCGGCCGAGATTGTCCGCGATGCGATTCTGGTTTTCCGGGATGATCGCCGTATGCGGGATCGGCAGGCCAAGCGGCCGCCGAAACAGCGCCACCACCGCATACCAGTCGGCCAGCCCGCCGATCGTCGCCGCCTCGGCGAAAGCGGCGACGAAGCCCAGCCACGCATGCCGGCTCTCGAGCGATTTCGCCACCGCAAAGACCAGCACGCAAAACGCAAGTGCTGCGGCGGCGGCGAACTTGGTGCGCCTGAGCGCCGAAAGCTTGGCGTCGGCATCGGCGTCGAACCGGACGGACGCGACGGATGCAAATGCCGGGGCTGGTCGTGACATGATGGGCCGCTCCTGATCGTGTATGCGAACTTATCTAGTGTCGCCTGCCCCAGAAAGCGCGCCGCTGGTTCCGGCGCGCGCAATCGTGCACGCAAACTTGACGCCGGAATTCACCTATTATGCAGCGCCAGTCTGGAATTGTTCCAAACTATAGGCCATATTGACGCCAACCACTGTTATGTGAGGACACAATGCGGCTTACCCGTCAGACCAACTACGCCATGCGCATTCTGATGTATTGCGCCGCCAACACCGAGCGGTTGAGCCGCATCCCCGAGATCGCCGCCGCCTATTCGGTATCTGAACTTTTCCTGTTCAAGATCCTGCAGCCGCTGGTCGAAAACGGCCTGATCGAAACGGTGCGCGGCAGGAATGGCGGCGTCAGGCTCGGCCGCGCGGCCGAATCAATCAGCCTGTTCGACGTCGTGCGCGTGACGGAGGAAAGCTTTGCCATGGCCGAGTGCTTCGAGAACGACGCCGCCGAATGCCCGCTGGTCGACAGCTGCGCGTTGAATTCGGCATTGCGCGAAGCGCTCAACGCCTTCTTCGCCGTGCTGTCTCGCTACACGATCGCCGATCTGGTGGCGGCGCGCCCGAACGTGAGGCACCTGCTCGGCATCGACATGCTGGTGCAAAGGGCGCCGGCCGCCTGATTTCTCTGATTGCCTACGCTGCCGATTGCGGCAATACGAATGGCATGTTTGCGGCCGGCAACACGCTAACCTTCAGCCGGCAATCGAAGACCTTTTCGATCAGCTCGTCGCTGAGCACCTGTTGCGGCGAGCCTGTAGCGGCGAGCTTGCCGCGATGCATGACGAAAATCCGGTCGGCATACATCGCCGTCAAATTGAGGTCGTGCAGGATGGCGACCACACCGCCGCCGCGTCCGGCGAAATCACGCGCGATGTCCATGATGATCAATTGGTGTTTGATGTCGAGGCTGGACACCGGCTCGTCGAGGAACAGATAGCGCGGCTTGCCGTCGAGCACCGGCGCCCACACCTGGCACAAAACACGGGCAAGCTGCACGCGCTGCTGTTCGCCGCCGGACAGCTCCTGGTAGAAGCGGCCGGCAAAACCGTCGAGGTCAACGCGAGCCAGCGCCCGTTCGGGCAGGCGCTGATCCTCGCCGGGCAGCACGCCGGAGCGCCCGCCGACCAGGCCAAGCCTGACGATCTCGCGCACCGTGAATGGAAACGACAGCGTCGTCGCCTGCGGCAGCACGGCGCGCACCGTCGCCGCCTCGACCGGCTTCATCGCGGACAGATTGCGGCCGTTGACG
Organism: Mesorhizobium sp. WSM4830; assembly: GCF_055811495.1. NCBI lineage: Bacteria > Pseudomonadati > Pseudomonadota > Alphaproteobacteria > Hyphomicrobiales > Phyllobacteriaceae > Mesorhizobium > Mesorhizobium sp. WSM4830. Next base: position 113,431 of record NZ_JBVVQI010000008.1, read on the forward strand.
GTGACCTCTCCCGAATAGCCAAGATCGCCGGACAGTGCTCTGAGGAAGGTCGTCTTGCCCGAACCGTTGGGGCCGACGATGGCCGCGATTTCGCCAGGCCGCGCCTCGAAATCCACATTGGCGACAATGCGCTTACCGCCGATCGCCACCGAAACATCCCGTGCTTCGATCATCACGCCCTCCTAGAGCATGATCCCGAAAAGTTGCAGACTTTTCGGATAAGATCATGCACAAAAAACAAAGACTTAGAGCAGGATGATTGAACCAACTTCAATTCATCCTGCTCTAAAGGTCGACGACGCCGCGCTTGCGCAGCAGGATCCAGAGGAAGAACGGCGCGCCGGCGATCGCGGTGACGATGCCGATCGGCAGCTCGGCCGGCGCCACGATGGTGCGCGCGACGGCATCGGCCAAAAGCAGCAGGCAAGCGCCGAGCAGTGCTGACGCCGGCAGCAGGTAGCGATTGTCCGGACCGATCGCCAGGCGCAGCAAATGCGGCACGACGATGCCGACAAAGCCGATGCCGCCGCTGACCGCGACCGACGCCCCGACCGCCGCCGAAACGGCGACGATTGCGGTGTATTTCAGCCGCTGCACCGGAATGCCGAGATGGCCGGCCGTGGCCTCGCCGAGCGCCAGCGCATTGAGGCCGCGCGCCAGGAACGGCATTGCCGTCAGCGCCAGCACGATGACCGGCCCGACCGAGCCGATCTTCTGCCAGGTTGCGCCGCCCAGCGAGCCGAACTGCCAAAAGGTCAGGTCGCGCAATTGCCGGTCGTCGGCCATGAAGATCAGGATGCCGGTCAGCGCCATGGCAAGCGCCGCCAGCGCGATGCCTGCGAGCAGCATGGTCGCGACCGAGGTCCGGCCATGCCTGGTAGCGACCTGATAGAGCACCAAGGTCGTTGCCAACCCGCCGCAAAATGCCGCCAGCGGCAAAGCAAGCGTGCCCAGCGCCGAAGTGAACGGCGAGAGCACCGTGGCGCCGAGCACGATGACGGCGACCGCGCCAAGGCTCGATCCCGCGGAAACGCCGATCAGGCCGGGGTCGGCCAGCGGATTGCGGAACAGCCCCTGCATGACCGCACCGGAGACGGCAAGCGCGGCGCCGATCAGCACGCCAAGGATGACGCGCGGCAGACGGATGTCATAGACGATCAGGCGGTCGCGGGCATTCAGCGCCTCATTGCCGGGCGCCGCACCCAACAGCCAGTCGCTGATAACGCTGACGGCCGATGCATCGGATGCGCCCGATGTCAGCGACAACAGCACGACAAGGACAAGCGCCAGGCACAGGAACAGGATGACGATGCGGGCGCGCCGCGAACGGTCACCCTCGGCGGCCGTCGCCATGATGCCCGCCGCACCGGCGATCGAATGATCGGCCATCGCGCTCAATCCGTGACCTGGCTGCCATAGAGCGAGACGGCGAGATCGTGGATGGCGTCGGCCGTGCGCGGACCGAAGCCGAGCAGATAGCCGCCGTCCATGCGGATCAGCTTGCGGGCGGCACCCGCCGGCGTCGAAGCCACGGCAGGGTTCGAAAACAATTCGTCATCCGCGGTGGCCGGTCCGGCATTGTTCATCATCAGGATCACGTCGGGCCTGGCGGTGATGACTGCCTCGTCCGACAATTGCTTGTAGCCGGCAAAGCCGTCGATGGCGTTGATGCCGCCCGCAAGCTTGATGATGCCGTCGGCGGCGGTGTCGCTGCCGGCGGCAAGCAGCTTGCCGCCCTGCATCGACAGCACGAACAGGATGCGCTTGCGCGCCTTGATCGACGCGGTCTGCTTTTCGGCTGCCTTCAGCTTGGCGTCTATCTGGGCCGCCAGCGCATCGGCCTTGGCCTCGGTGCCGAGCGCCTTGCCGACGATGTGGATCTTTTCGAGAATGCCCTGATTATCATAGCGCTCGGGCACCTCGATGAATGGGATGCTTGATTTCTTCAAGACGTCGACGGCTTCCTTCGGTCCGCTGCCGTGCAGGGCCAATATGCCCGACGGATTGACCGACAGCACACCCTCCGGCGACAGCTGGCGCATGTAGCCGACATCCGGCAGTTCCACCGCCGCTTGCGGATAGCGGCTGGTCGAATCGCGCGCGACAAGACGATCCTGTTCACCGAGCGCGTAGACGATCTCGGTGATCGAGCCGCCGATGGCCACGATCCGCGAGCGGTCGGCGAAAGTCGCGATGCCCTCGGCGGCTTGAGCCGGCATCAGCGCGGCGAACGCCAGGAAAACAGCGGCCGCAGGACCAGGCGCCGACCTGGAGACCGATGCCAACCTGGAGAAAAGAACCATCGTCGTTTTCCTTAGGCTGCGGTCGGGCTTGGAATACGCGGCAGGTTTTCGGCCAGAAAGCGCCAGTCTTCGCGCTCGCTTTCGCCTTCATGCCGCTTACCGAAGAACTGGATGATCATCTTGCCGTCGGCGCCATAGACTTCGAGCGACGTAACATGGCCGTCCTTGGTCGGCTTGCGCACGGCCCAGACCTCATCGATGTGGTCGGTCCGCAGGTGCAGGTGGAAGGTCTCGTCGAGCACGTTGAGCCATGGTCCCATCGGCTTGATCGAGGCGACGGGGCCGGAATGGATCTGGATGCAGCCGCGATTGCCGACAAAGCACATGATCGGCATGGCGCCAGCAGCGGCGTGGTTGAACATGGCGTTCACCGCATTCTTGTCGACCAGCCAGGCGTAGTCCTGGCCGACCAAACGTACCGCCTGGCGGCGGCTGAGCTTCAATGTCTTCAGCATGCCGAAGAACTGGTGGACGTCGGTCAGCTGGCTCCAGCGGTCGCGCAGATCGTCGATGCTCGCCAAATTGTCCGCAGGCTCGGTCTCGTCGTCAGCCGCGCCCGCTGAAATCGCCACCGTCGGCTCCTGGTTCGGCGATTCCAGCCCGGCCACCAGTTTCTGATAGGCGTAGAGGTTGGAGGCTGGCCTGAGATGCACCTTGTGTACCGCCTCGCCTGCGGTGTCGAAGAACTGCAGGCTGCGGCGGATGTCGGCGCCATCGCGCTTCTCCACGGCAAAGCCGTGCGCCCAGACTTTTGGAAAAATGCGCAGGTCGATGTTCTCACCGAGCACCATGGCATTGTGATTGCCGGTGACGACCCTGTCGTAGACGCCGATCTTCTCGTGCACCGCGCTTTCGTTGCGGGTCAGCGCCATCACCTCACCGACAGCTTCGAGGCCAGTCAGGAGGTCGTTGACACGCGGCTCGACGCGCACGACGCCGTCGCCGCAATGCGCGGCGACCAGTTCGGCCTCCGAAATCCCGAGCTTAGCGGCGAGGTCGCGCTCGCGCATTTTCGGATTGTCTGCCCGTGCCCGCCGGATCTCGTGCGGGGCGGGTTTTACGCGCTGGTCCATTTCTACCACCTACTTGTTGAGGATGAGCTTGCCCTGCCGGGTGATCTTCAGCCGGTACATCGCACCGTGATGTTCGATGCCGATCTCGTGCTCGCCCTGGAACAGCGTGTTGCTGGACAGCGTTCTCACGGCCGATTGGACTCGGTCGAAACGGACGGAATTTTCGTCTGAACGGCGGACGCGATAGCGAAAGTCGCTGGGATTGTGCGTGTTCATTGGTTCGATCCCTTTCCTGTGCCGGGCATCTGGCTCGGCGCCTGCGTGAAATGCCGATTCAAATCTTGACTCGAATGATCATGTTATCTAGCAGTGCAATACCGGAGTAAATGAGTCAACATTTAAGACGCCGGATGCGATGAAAAATGCCAGCGAGCCCCAAGCCAGCCAGCATCGAACATGGATTCTTGGAGTTGCAGCATGGGGTTGGCGAATTGGGGACGGCTGGCGGGCAGCGGCCTGACACATTGTTCTATGACAAGCAAAATGGCTGCGTTTTTGGCCGGCGCGGCGGCGATCCCGCTGCTCGCCACACCGGCCGGCGCCCAGCAGGCCGCCCAGCCGGCAGCCGACCAGCAGCAGACTGACCCGTCTCAACAGCCCGAACAGGCAAAGCCGGCGGGCACCACGCTGCTCGACAAGATCCTGATCCTCAGCCGTACCGGCGAGACGGCGATCGAGTCGCTTGCTTCGGCCAGCCATGTCGACGAGGAACAGCTCGAGCGCCGCATGGCGACGACGCCCAACGAGATGCTGTTCGGTGTGCCGGGTGTCGCCGTCCAAGCCGACGCAAGGCGTGTCAGCTCCAGCATCAACATCCGCGGCCTGCAGGATTTCGGCCGCGTCTCCGTCATTGTCGACGGCGCCCGCCAGAATTTTCAGCGCTCGGATCACGGTACGCAATCGACCTTCTACATCGATCCGGAACTGATCAAATCTGTCGATGTGATCCGCGGCCCGGTCGCCAACACCTATGGCTCCGGGGCGATCGGCGGCGTCGTTTTTTTCGACACCAAGGATGCGCAGGATTTCCTCAAGCCGGACGAGACCTGGGCGGCATCAGCGACCGGACGTTATGAAACCAACGGTGAAGGCTGGACCACCAGCGCCAGCGGCGCCTATCGCATCAACGAGAATTGGGACGTGCTCGGCAATATCGTCTACCGCGACTATGACGACTACAAGCATGGCGGCGGCGAGACTGTAGCGGGCACCGGCTTCGACGTCTTGAGCGGCCTCCTCAAGACGACCATCCGCCCCAGCGAAAACAGCGAGCTGAAGCTGGGCTGGATCGGCTCGAACGACGGATGGACCGAGACCAGCGGCAGCGCGCCGGTGAACGACGCCGACCTGAAGGCGAATACCTTCACGGCCCGCTACAACATCACCGATGAAGACAAGAGCTGGCTCGATCTCCACATCAACGCCTCCTACAATAAGACCAAGCTCGATCTGACGACCCTTGTCGCGCAAAACCGGTTTGATCCGGTCACCGGCCTGCCCGTGGTTTTGCCGGCGGGCTCGAAATCGACGTTCGACATCGGCACCTCCGGCATCGACATCTGGAACACGTCGAGATTCGAGACCGTCGGCATTGCGCATGAGCTGACCTATGGCGGCGACTGGGTTGGCGACGATGTCGAGACAGGCGGCACCGCGGGCGGCGACAGTTTCTACACGCCCTCGGGCAACAGGAACGTCTCCGGCGCTTACGTTCAGGACAAGCTCACCTGGGACTGGCTCGAGGTCATCGCCGGGCTGCGTTACGACAGCTACAAGCTCGACAGCGATGTCGGCGAAACCTCTGGCAACCGGCTGTCGCCACGCATCACCGTGGGCGTTTCGCCCTTCGAAACCGCCAGCCTTTCCGGGCTGCAATTTTACGGCACTTATGCGGAAGGCTACCGTTCTCCGTCGCTGTCGGAGACCCTGATCAGCGGCAACCATCCAGCCGGCGTCAGCTTCCCGTTCCTCCCCAACCCCAATCTCAAGCCCGAAACCGGCAAGACTGTGGAGTTTGGCGTCAACTACAGCACCAACGGCGTCATCGAGGCCGACGACGCGCTGCGGCTGAAGGCGGCCTATTTCAACAACAATGTCGACGATTACATCGACGGCGTAACTCTATCGGCGTTCGACCCGACCAGCGGCTGCCCGTTCGGTCCGGGCATACCGATCTGCTTCCAGTATCAGAATTTCGCCAAGGCCAAGATCCGCGGCTTCGAGATGGAGGGCGTCTATGACGCCGCCTGGGGCTTTGCCGGGCTTTCCGCCTCGGTCACCGACGGCCGCACGATTTCCTATGAAGGCGAACGGGCGGACCTTGTCACCGTTCCCTCCTCCCGGGTCACCGGGCAACTCGGCTTTCGCTTTCTCGAGGACCGGCTGACCATCGGCGGCGAGGTGCAATACAACGGCAAGCCGCAGGGCAATCCGGTGGCCAGGGACTACACGCTGGTCAATGCATTCGCCAGCTACCAGGCGACCGACAATTTCAAGGTCGATTTCCGCGCCGACAATCTGTTCGACGTCAAATATGCCAACCCGCTGAACGCGTCGACGACGAGCGTCGTCTACGAGCCCGGCGTCACGCTGAAGCTGGCGGCGACCATGAGGTTTGGAGGCTGACGACAATGACAGGCATGACGGCATCCCTTCGTCTGTTCGCCGCGGCGCTGGCAATGTCGCTTGCGGCGGCTCCGGCATGGACACAACAGCAAGCGCCGGCGCTTCTCCTCGAGCTCAACGGCGCGCAGCCTTCCGACAAGGGCTGCCGCCTGACCTTCGTGGTCACCAACAATCTCGGCGCCGGTCTGTCCAAGGCGGCATTCGAGATCGCGCTGTTCAACGAGGTCGGTGTCGTCGATCGGCTGACCGTGCTCGATTTCAAGGAGCTGCCGGCAGGCAAGACCAAGGTGACGCGTTTCGACCTTGCCGGCACCGATTGCGGCAAGGTCAGCCGCGTGTTGATCAACAGCGCTACGGAATGCGCCGGCGCCGAGCCGAATGCCTGCATGCGCGGACTGAAGACGCAGACCAGGACCGGCATCGCCTTTGGGGTCTGAATTTTGGGACTGGAACCCGCCTTCGCACGAAACGCCGTGGCGTGGCCGCTAGCCGGCATCCTGCCGCCGGAGCCGGACGATCCGGATTTCGCCATCCCGCGCGGGGCGCTGCGTGTTTCGCCGCGCGACAGGCCGGAAGACAGTTACATCGCCGATGCCGATAGCGACTTGCCTACGGTCCCTGTGGAGCCGTTGTGGCAGGCACGACAGACGCAGCGGCGCCGCAACTGGACGGTGGCGATCGCCTGCTCTTGCGCATTCCACGTAGCCTTGGCGCTGGCCTTTCTCACGCTGCCGGACGACCGGCCAACGATCGAAGGTGCCGACCAGCAAGGCGAAATGCTGCTCGGCGCCGATCCGCAGCAGGCGGCCGGCAATGCCGCAGACGACCGGGAAGTGGCCAACGTAACGATGGTGACCATGCTCGACGCCAAGCCCGTCGAAACGGTCGAGGCACAGGCGACCGCGGCCGAGGAGACGCTCCAGCCGGTCACTGACGCGGCCGAAGCATCGGGAGTGGTCGAGCCGGTCAGCCAGGCCGCAACGGAAACTGCTGCCCTTGCCGATCGCACCGAGCCCGCACCTGCGCAACCGGTCCAGCCGGCGCGCCAGGACCCCTCGCCCGACATCCTTGCGACCGACAGGCTGGTGCCTGCCGACGACAATGCCGTGCCGCCGCCGGTGAGCGCCACCGAAACGGCCGAGCCTGCCGAGACAAGGGCACCGGCGCCAGCCGAAACAGTCCAGACGACCGAGACAGTCAGCGCGGCGGAAGAACCGAAGCTGGACAGGCCGGAGCCCAGGCAGTCGAAGAAGGCAACTGCAAAGAGCAAGCCGGCCAGGAAGGCCGAAGCAAACGAACCTGAAAAGCCGGCCCTGCGCAAGAAGTCGGGCAAGGCACTTGCCAAAGCCGATTCCAAGAAGAGAAAGACCGGCTCCGGCGGCCGTGACGAAACGGATGTCGCGCGCGGCACGGCCGACGGCAAGAAGGACGGCAAGATCCTGACCGCCAGCAGGGGCGGCAAATCAGGCGTCGGCAATGCCGCCGTCACCAACTATCCCGGCAAGATCAGGTCAAAACTGGTGCGGGCCTTCAATTCGACACGCACGCGCGCCACCGGCACGGCTACGGTTGCCTTCACAGTCGCTTCGAATGGCGGGGTCCGGTCCGCCAGGCTGACGGGCAGTTCGGGTGTTGCCGCGCTGGACAAGGCCGCTCTCGACGCGGTCCGCCGGGCTTCTCCGTTTCCCCCGATTCCAGACGGAGCTGGTCGCTCGGCCTGGCAGTTCGAAGTGCCGCTCGGTATCAGGTAGCGACCGTCCCCATGCCGGCACCAAAGTTGGCGCCGCCCTGCCCGCGATACGCGAGCCCTGGCGAAACCTAGGCCGCAGCCAGCAGGCTGGCATTGCCGCCCGCCGCCGTGGTGTCGACGCAGACGGCGCGCTCGTGGGCATAGGCGGCCGGATAATAGACTTCGCTGACCAGCGGCACGATCGGGCCGGCGCGCTCGGCGATGACCTTACGCACGATGCGCGCGGCCTCGGGCGTGCCGGAAAAGGCGACGACATCGACCCGCAGCGAGCGCGCTTCGACCGGGTCCGGACGGCCGTCGATCGCCGCCAGCGGCAGGCCCTTGCCGGTCAGCGCCGACAGTGCCGCCGGCGCGCCGGGTGCGACGGCGAGCACGGCATTGCCGGCGGCCAGCGCCTGGATCGTCTGAGCAAGCAGCGTATCGGCGTCCGGACCGAGGCACAGCACGCGGCCGCGCGGCGACAGCGACAGCGTGTTGGCCTCGCCGGTCGGCCCGGGCAGGTCGACCTGGCCGAAATCGATCGCGGCTGCAGTGCCGATGGCCGCGGCACCCTTGCCGCGCAGATGTTTCCTCAGGATGGCGACGCGATCCGGACGCGTCGACCAGCCGCCAAACGCCGGATCCGGCAGATTGTCGGCGAGCTCGGTCGCCGTCACCTTGCGGCCTTCGGCAAGATGGGTGCCGGCCTCCGGCCCCTTGCGGAAGCGCCGGAGATAATGCGGGCCGCCGGCCTTCGGCCCGGTGCCGGAAAGCCCCTCGCCGCCGAACGGCTGCGCGCCGACGACGGCGCCGATCTGGTTGCGGTTGACGTAGATGTTGCCGGCATGGATGCCGTCGACGAAATGCTGGGCGCGGCCTTCGATGCGGGTGTGCAGACCGAAGGTCAGGCCATAGCCCTTGCGGTTGATCGCGGCGATCACCGCATCGATCTCGTCGGCATCGAAGGTGGCGACATGCAGCACCGGGCCGAACACCTCGCGCTCCAACTCCTCGATGCCCTTGACCCGAAAGACGTGCGGCGCGACGAAGCGGCCGTCCTTCGGTGCTTCGAGCTTGGCGAACAGCCGGCCCTGCAGGCCCATTTTCGTGCAATAGTCGCGGATCGACGCCTGCGCCTCGTCGTCGATGACCGGGCCCACATCGGTCGAGATCCGCCAGGGGTCGCCGAGGCTGAGCGCTTCCATCGCGCCCTTCAGCATCTCCAGCATCTTCTTCTCGACGTCCTTCTGCACATAGAGCATGCGCAATGCCGAGCAGCGCTGGCCGGCACTCTGGAAGGCGGAGGCCAGGATGTCGCGCACCGCCTGTTCGGGTAGCGCGGTGGAATCGACGATCATGGCGTTCAGGCCGCCGGTCTCGGCGATCAGCATGGCGTCGGGCGCGGCGGTCTCGGCGAGCTGCTTTTCGATCAGCTTGGCGACCTCGGTCGAGCCGGTGAAGCAGACGCCGGCAATGCGCGGATCGGCGGTCAGCGGGCCGCCGACCGTGGGGCCGTCGCCGGGCAGAAGCTGGATGATGTCTTCCGGTACGCCGGCCTCGCGCAGCAGCTGGACAGCGCGGAAGGCGATCAGCGGCGTCTGTTCGGCAGGCTTGGCGATGACGGAATTGCCGGTGACGAGCGCTGCTGCGATCTGGCCGGTGAAGATGGCGAGCGGAAAATTCCACGGCGAGATGCAGGCGATGGCGCCGCGCGCCTCCGTTCCAGCTTCGGCATTGGCGGCCTCAGCCGCATAGTAGCGCAGGAAATCGACCGCCTCGCGCACCTCGGCGACGCCATCGGCCAATGACTTGCCGGCCTCGCGGGCGGCGAGCGCAAAGAACTCGACGGCGTTCGCCTCGTAGAGATCGGCCGCCCGGTTGAGGATGGCAGCGCGCTCGGCGACCGGGCGTCTTGCCCATGCCGGTTGTGCCTCGACGGCGATGCGCACGGCGGTCTCGACCTGCTTGGCGCCGGCCTCGCTGACCGTGCCGACCACTTCCGAAGGTTTTGCCGGATTGACGACCGGACGCTGCTTGCCATAGCCGGCGGCGCGGCTGACCGGCTTGGCGTGCCAGCGGTCCGGCCCGGCGAACTCGGCCCTAGCCTTGTCGATCGCCGCGAGCGTCAGCGTGTCGGTGATGTCGAAACCCTTGGAATTGCGTCGGCCGGGGCCAAAGATCGCCGACGGCGGCACGATCGCCGGATTGGCGGCGGGGCCTTGTTTCTCCACCGTCTCGAGCGGGTCGCGGGCGATGTCCTCAGGCTCGACCTCCTCGTCGGTGAGCTGGTGGACAAAGGAGGAGTTGGCGCCGTTCTCCAGCAGCCGGCGGACCAGATAGGCGAGCAGGTCGGAATGCGCGCCGACCGGCGCATAGATGCGGCAGCGCGTGTCTTCGGCCTTGCGCACCGTCTCGTGCAGTGCTTCGCCCATGCCATGCAGCCGCTGGAACTCGAATGTGTCGCGGTCCGTCGTCATCGACAGGATGGCGGCGACGGTGTGGGCGTTATGTGTGGCGAATTGCGGATAGATGCGATCGGTCATCGCTAACAGCTTCTTAGCGCAGGCCAGATAGGAGACGTCGGTGTTGGCCTTGCGGGTAAAGACCGGATAGCCGTCGAGCCCGAGCGTCTGCGCTCGCTTGATCTCGGTGTCCCAATAGGCACCCTTGACCAGCCGCACCATGATGCTGCGGTCGTATTTCCTCGCCAGTTCGTAGAGCCAGTCGATGACGAAAGCGGCGCGCGGGCCATAGGCCTGCACGACGACGCCAAAACCGTTCCAGCCGGCCAGCTCCGGCTCGGCCAGCACCCGTTCGATGACGTCGAGCGACAAATCGAGGCGATCGGCCTCCTCGGCATCGATATTGAGCCCCATGCGCGAATGGCGCGCCGCCAGCGCCAGCGACAGCAGCCGCTCGGCCATGACGGGCAGCATCTTTTCCTTCTGCGTCACTTCATAGCGCGGATGCAACGCCGACAGTTTTACCGAAATGCCGTGGTTCTGGCGGATGTCGGGGCCGTTGGCCCCGGCATCGAGCGAAGAGATGGCGTCGGCATATGCCTTGAGATAGCGCAATGCGTCGGCCTCGGTGCGGGCCGCTTCGCCCAGCATGTCGAAGGAATAGAGATAGCCCTTCTGCGTCATCGGCCTGCCGCGCCTGACCGCCTCGGCAATCGTGCGGCCGAGCACGAACTGCTCGCCCATCTCGCGCATCGCCGCCGCCACCGCCTTGCGGATGACCGGCTCGCCCAGCCGGCGCACCATGGCGCGCAGCGTGCCTTCGATGCCGCCCTCGCCTTCGTCGAGCACGCGGCCGGTCAGCATCAGCGCCCACGTCGACGCATTGATGAAGATCGAGCTCGAGCCGCCCGAATGCGCCGACCAGTCGTGCGGCGCAATCTTGTCGGCGATGAGGTCGTCCATCGTCTCGGTGTCGGGCACGCGCAGCAGCGCCTCGGCCAGGCACATCAGCGCCACGCCCTCCTTGGTCGAGAGGCCATAGGCGGACAGGAAGACCTCCATCAGCCGCGGATCGGACGAGCCGCGCACCGCGCGCACCAGATCGGCGGCACGGGCCGAAATCGCCTTGCGGTCTTGCGCGGACAGCCCGGCCGCCTCGGCCAGCCGCTTCACCGCCTGATCTTCGTCGGGCAAATAATTGGCACGGATCTGCTGGCGGATGGTGTCGAGCGCTGGCATGGCGGTCCTGTAGAGCGAGCATAGGGGAGCGGGCCGGCGTCACCGGACCGAACGGCGCAAGCTAACATAAGTGCGGATTGCAGTCGGTCCAAAGAAGTCGACAGAACAGATCGATCGATCTATCATTAGGACTGATCACCTCCAATTCGACCAGGAATCCAGTGACAGAAGACCAATTGGACCGGATCGACAGGAACATCCTGTCGGCTCTGGGCAGCAACGGCCGGCTTTCCATGTCGGAACTGGCGGCGAAAGTCGGCCTGTCGAAGACGCCGGTGCAGTCACGAGTCAAACGGCTGGAGAAGGACGGCTTCATCAGGGGCTACCAGGCGATCATCGACCGTGAGCGCATGGGCGAAGGCCATGTCGCCTTCGTCCAGGTGAAACTGTCCGACACCCGCTCGGCCGCGCTCGACGCCTTCAACCGCGCCGTGCAGGCGGTGCCAGAGATCGAGCAGTGCCACATGATGGCGTCGAGCTTCGACTATCTGCTGAAGGTCCGCACCACCGACATCGCCGCCTACCGCCGCGTGCTCGGCGAGCGTATCTCTGCCCTGCCGCACGTAGCCCAGACCTCGACGTTTGTCGCGATGGAGACGGTGAAGGATCGATAGGAGTTGCGGTGACGCTGGCGGGACAGCGCCCCCCTCTGTCCTGCCGGACATCTCCCCCACTTGGGGGGAGATCGGCAGCCTCAGTGACAGCGCCCTTTTTTCTCTAACCTAGAAAATTGGCGAAAGCGGAGATGACAGCCAATCTCCCCACTCGTGGGGGAGATGTCCGGCAGGACAGAGGGGGGCGCGAAGGATCGCTACAGAGCGGGCTGAGCCACTTTCACTCCGCCAGCGTCTTCAGAAACGCCACCAGTGCCGCGCGCTCGCGGTCAGAGAGCTGCAGGGGGTGGATCTCGGACGTGCCTTCGACACTTGCCGGCGCCTTGGAATAATGCGCCACCACTTCGTCGAGCGAGGAAAACTGCCCGGCATGCATGTAGGGCGGCCGGGTGGCGGCGCCGCGCAGCGACGGCGTCTTGTAGGCGCGGACGAGTTCCGGCCCGGTCTTGACCATGAAGCGCAGTTCGCGGCAGGCGCTGGCATCGCCGTCACGAAAGGCGCCGAAACAGTTGAACGGATCGGCCTCGACTTGGCGTACCGCGTCGACACGGCCGCGATCCGGCGGCAGGCCCGCGACCGGCGGCACGCCGGTGTTGTGGAAGCTGCCGTCGGTAAAACGCGGGCCATTGTGGCAGGTCACGCAATTGGCCTTGCCGATGAACAGCTTCAGCCCGAGGATTTCCTCCGGCGAAAAGGCGGCGTCGCCTTTCGGCTCGGCGCCCGCGGCCACGTCGATGGCGAAGCGGTCGAAGCGCGTCCGCGGCGGCTCGATCGAGCGCTCGAAGGCGGCGATCGCCTTGCCGATGTTGGCAAAGACGCGGTTGACCTCCTCGGCTTGGCTGGCGGGCATGGCGTTCCAGGCCGCCTTCTCGGCATCGGTGCCGAGCGGGCTGGCATTGGCCGGCACGCCCGAAAGGTCGGGCAGCGGCCCGAAGATGCGCTCGTAGCGCTCGCCGAAGCGGGCCTTGATGTAATGCGCGAAGGCGGCGCGGTTGCCGGCCTGCTCCAGTGGATTTTCGAGCGGTGTCAGCGCTTGCGCCCACAGGCTGTCGCGCCGCCCGTCCCAGAAGAACCAGGGATCATGCGCGACGCCGGCCAACGGCATGGTACGCCGGTTGGTGCGGCCGACGCCGACCGCTTGGGGCAGGTCGTCCTGGAACTGGCGGTCGATCTTGTGGCAAGTCGAGCATGATACGGTGCCGCCGCCGCTCATGCCGGTGTCGAAAAACAGCGTCGAGCCGAGTGCCGCGGCGGCCGGCACGTCGGCAAAGCGGTTGGTGGTGTCGGGCTTCAGCGGCGGCAGCTTGGACAGCGCCAGCGAGGCGATGGTCTGCTTTTCGGCATCGGAAAACTCCGGTCTGCTGCAACCGGCGAGCACGGCCACCATCACCAACGCGAGAAGGCTGGAAAACCGGCTCATCAGTGCCTCACAGCACCACGTTGAAGACGACAGTGTCCGAGCCGGCCGCGGCGGAAATCGCAAAATGCAACTGCCACCACCCGCTCATCGTGAATTTCACGCCGTCGATGCGATAGCGCCCCGCGCCGAGGTAATCGGTCGCCTGCGGGCTGGTTGGCAGGCCGTGCTTGTGCCGCGGCATGCCGCCGGAAATCGTTATCGCAGCACCTTCCACCGGCGCACCTTCGACGGTTTTCAGCGTCAGCAGCCAGGATTCCAGTTCGCCCTGCCGGATGACGCCTTTCTCCGGCTCGAAAGTCGCCACGAACAGCTTGTTCGCCGTCGTCTTGGAACGGCCTACGTCCGAGCTTGGTTGGGGTGCATGCGGCGCCGTCAGATAGACGACGGCCAGCACGCCAGCGAGCAAGGCAGCCAGGCCGAGGCCTCCAAGAAGATAACGCCATAACGATGCCAAACCCATTCCTGTTCTGCGGATAACGTTTCGCTGGGCAGGTCGCGTCCCACGCCCCTGTGGGAAATCGCGCCCAGTGCAAGAATCCGCCGTCGCCAAGCATGGCGCTGCCGGCCGCAAAAAGCTACAGCACCGCAATTGCAGGGATGGAGGAGTGCTTCATGGCAGGAAACGGCATCGCCTCGATCGGCGAGTGCATGCTCGAGCTTTCGGGTCAGGCCGGGCCGAACTGGCGCATGGGCTTTGCCGGCGACACGTTCAACACTTTGTGGGCGCTGCATGCCTTGAGCGGCGAGCGGCCGGCGACCTATGTGTCGGCCTTCGGCGACGACCCGTTCTCACGCGACCAGATCAAGTTCCTGGCCGAGAACGGCATCGGCATCGGCGCCAGCCCGGTGATAGCGGGCGCCCGCCCCGGCCTCTATGCGATCACGCTGACCGGCGCCGAACGTTCTTTCACCTATTGGCGGGCCGATGCGGCCGCCAGGCAGCTGGCTTCCGACCCAGCCGCTCTGCAGAAAAGCCTTGAAAACCAGGCGCTTGTCTATTTTTCCGGCATCACCTTGGCAATCCTAGACGACGATGCACGCAAGGTGCTGCTGACGGCCGTGGCCGAGGCGCGCGTGGCCGGCTCGCTGATTGCCTTCGATCCCAATTACCGGCCGCGGCTATGGCGCCGGTGCGAGGAAGCGCAGGCCGCGATCCTCGAGGCGCTCGCCGTCGCCGATATCGCGCTCCCGACCTTTCCCGACGAGCAGATGCTGTTTGGTGATACGACACCGCAGAAAACAGCCGACCGGCTGCGAAAACTGGTCGGCGAAGTCGTCGTCAAGAACGGCGAGGAACCGGCGCTGATAGCGCAAAACGGTACCTCGCAATCGGTGCCGGCGGTGCACGTCGCCAACCCTGTCGACACCACCGGCGCCGGCGACTCCTTCAACGGCGCCTATCTCGCCGCTCGCCTTGCCGGCCATGCGCCGACTGAGGCGGTGCAGCGCGCCCATCGTGTCGCCGCCGCCGTCGTGCAGGTGCGCGGCGCACTCGCGCCGTTCGAGACGCTGCGGGCAGCGTTCGAAGGACTTTCTATCTGACCTTGATGACGACCTTGCCCTTGGCGCGTCCTGTTTCGACATAGGCCAGGGCGTCATTGGTCGCTTCGAATGGAAAGACCCGATCCACAACCGGGCGGATCGCGCTGGCTTCGATGAGAGCGGTGATTTTGCTCAGCTGATCGCCCTGCGCCCACATGAAAAGGAACGAAAACTGCACACCACGGCGCTTGGCTTTGGCCCGAATTCCGCGGCTGAGTAGGCGCAGCACCAGCCTCAGCATCAAATTCAGTCCCTTTTCCCTGGCAAATTCGGGATCCGGTGGACCGGAGATGGAGATGAGCTTGCCACCCGGTTTCAGCACGCTCAGGGATTTTTCGAGTGTCTTGGCGTCCTGGCTGTTCAAGACAACGTCGTAACCCGACAGAACTTTCTCGAAGTCGTCTTTCCTGTAGTCGACGACGACATCGGCGCCGAGACTTTTCACCAGATCGGCACTCGCCGCGCTCGCGGTTGTCGCAATGGTCGCGCCGAGGTGCTTGGCCAACTGAATAGCAAATGTCCCGACGCCGCCGGAACCAGCCTGAATGAAGACCTTCTGTCCCTTCTTCAGGTTTGCCCGTTCGATCAGCGTCTGCCAGGCGGTGAGACCGACCAGGGGAATCGACGCCGCCTCTTCCATACTGAGATTCGCAGGCTTCAAGGCTATGTCGGCCTCATTCACGGCAATGAATTCGGCGAATGTCCCAATCCGGCCATCGCGCGGCCGCGCATAGACCTCGTCGCCGGCTTTGAACTTGCTGACTTTCGATCCCACGCGGATAACCTTCCCAGCCACGTCGTGGCCCAGGATGAAGGGCCGGCGATAGGGCAGGATGAGCTTGAAGTCTCCGGTTCTGATCTTGGAATCGAGCAGGTTCACCCCTGCGGCATGGACTTCTACCAGGACATCGCTGTCCTGGAGCTGCGGCTCCGGCATTTCGGCCAGCCGCAGGGTGCCCTTTTTATTATACTTATCGACAACGAATGCCTTCATGGCAGTTACTTTCTAGGAATGTCTGTTGCTGTTCGGGACGAAACAAGCCGAACGTTTTCAGCTGCATACCCGCCCTGCAGCAAGGCCTCAGCCTCGAGGAAGGACAGGGCTTTCCGGACAAAATCGGCGTAGTTCTGAAATACCCCGCCATGCCCGGCATCCGGATAGATGACCAGATGCGCCCCCGGGATACGCCCGGCGAGATCGTAGGTATTGCTGCTCGGCACCATCCTGTCCTGGTCGCCATTCGCAACTAAAGTGGGAATGCGGATGGTGCTCAGGTCTTGTGGCGCCTGCAGTCCGTAGGCCTTGATCGCCTTGAGTTGCGCGCCGAACGCGCTCAGCGATACCGCTTTGTCCCGGTTATTCCGGCGCTCTTTCAATCGTTGCAGAAATGCGTTTGCGGCGCGGCGGCCATTCGGCGTTCTTGTGAAGAAGAGATAGTATTTCGGATCCCGAAAAGTCAGCGCGCCCTTGATCATGTCCACGATCGTCAGCGGCGTCACCTTGTCGATGCCTTGCCCACCGGCCGGCCCCGTGCCAGCCAGGATGAGTTTGCGCACAAGCTTGGGCTCGGTCAGCACAATCTCCTGCGCCACGAAGCCGCCGAGTGAAAAGCCGAAGAGATCGACTTCTTCGAACCCCAGCGCCCGGATAAAGGCGATTGCATCCCGCGCCATGCCGGAAATGGTCGACGGAGTTTTGCCACCCGAAGCACCGATGCCGCGATTGTCGAAGGCAATCACCCGCCGGGTCGCAGCGAGGCCGTCGACGATGCGCGGATCAAAATTGTCCAGCTGAGCAGCCAGATGGTTGAGCAGGATCACCGGCACGCCCGCCCTGGGCCCGAGTTCCCTGTAAGCAAATGCTGTGCCGCCGACATCGATCGAGAGCGTTGGCGCGTCCCGGAATAATGCCGGTGAACGCGGCGGCCGATTGGATGTATGTGTCATGTTTGGCGCCTCCGTCTCGTAGGGCCTGGCCAAATGTGTTGTGGTTGCTAGTCGCATGTGCGTGAAATCCTCTGGCTCGCTGTCGTTCAGACCGGCAGTCGGAACTGCTTGCGCAGGCTCTTGTCGAAAATCCCCGCGGGGGCGAAGCGGCGCAGCAGGCTGACCTGGCGCGCTGCCTTGCCAGCGGTATAGCGCCGTCGCGGACGGGCATCGGTCGCTGCCTTGACAACCACATCCGCCACCACTTCCGGCCGATCGGCCTTGGGCATCACATCGCCCAGCAGCGCCTTGAGCCCGGCTCGAGCCCGATCGTATTCCTTCAACAGCGAATCCGGCTCGATGCCGTTCTGGTCGAAGACGGTGCGGACGAATGCCGGCTCGATGACGGAAACGCGGACGTTGAAGGCGCGCACCTCGTGGTCAAGCGATTCCGAATAGCCCTCGAGCGCGTGCTTGACTGCCGAGTAATGAGCTGAGTATGGCGCGGGTACCAATCCCAGAATCGAGCCGATATTGATGATGCGCCCTTGGCCGCGCCGCCGCATCGACGGCAACACCGCATTGGTCATTCGCATGACGCCGAACAGATTGACGTCGAACAGGGCTTGTACCTGTGCGACCGAGGATTCCTCTGCGCCGCCTAGCAGGCCGACACCGGCATTATTGACCAGGAGGTCGATCCGGCCGGTCTGCGCGAGCACGGTGGCAACGAGCGCACTGACGGCCGCATCATCCGTCACATCGCATGCCAGCATGGTCACTCCATTTGGGCTATTACTGGTCTTGCGGCGACTTGTCCCGAAGACAGTGAACCCCGCCCGCGCCAAGGCCTCGGCGCTGGCGCGGCCGATGCCGGAGGAGGCTCCGGTCACGATTGCGGTTTTTTCAGAATTCCCATTCATTTTGATGTTCCAGGTTCGAGAGGTCTAGCTTATTTCCACGAATTGAATTATGATCGTAATATCAGATTATGAGCATAATGCAATAGCAGGACAGGAAAGAAAGACCATGCGCTACGAAAAGGGCCGAAAAGACGCGTCACGCAGCCGGATCATGGAGGTCGCCGCCGAACGTTTTCGGTCTGACGGCATCGCGGCGTCCGGGCTTGCGACCATCATGAGCGACGCCGGGCTGACGAACGGCGCCTTCTATCCGCACTTCCAGTCCAAGGCAGAGCTCGTCCGTGAAAGCGTCGCAGCGGCCTTGGACGCGCAGTCGCATGAAGTGCAGGAAGCATTGGACGCCGGCGGCCCGGAAATGGCCATAGACGCCTATCTATCGGCCGAGCACCGGGACAATCCAGGAAAGGGCTGCGCTTCGGCCGCGTTGCTGCCGGAAATAGCGCGGCAGCCGCCTGAAACGCGAGCCCTCTATGCCGAGCGCGCTCAATCCCTGGTGCGCCAGATAGCCGACGCTCTGCCTCAGACCGAGGATGCCGAGGGCGTTGCGCTGGGCATATTTGCAACGCTCATCGGTGCGCTTCAACTCGCCCGCGCCCTGGAAGGGACGGAATTGTCGGATCGGGTCCTTGCAGCGGGAGCAGATGCCGCAAAGGCGCTGATCCGGCCGGTTTGAGACGAGGTGGCCTCCTGAGGGCAGCCGGACTATTCGGCCGGCTCGAATCTGCCTTGCATCAAGATTGTCTCCACCGGCCCAAGCGGATTGATGATCCGGCTCTCCAGGACTTCGATAAGTTTGCGTCCAACACCCGCCATATCCACGGAATGAACTCCGATCTTTGCCGGCAGGAAACGTGCCAGCCGCGTGCTGTCACGGCTGACGATGTGGACGTCGCGGCCCGGTGTAAGACCCCGCTTGCCGAGGGCGTGCAACGCGCCCAGAAGGCCCAGTTCGTTGGCGCACGCGAGGCCCGTCGGCGGATCCGACGACGCCAGCAAGCGATCGAACCAGCCCGCGCTCGATTCCATGGTGAACATGCCATGGCCGATCAACGATTGGTCGATCGGAATACCGGCCTCGGCCATTGCCCTTCCATACCCGGAAAGACGCATGGCACTCGTCTGGTCCTCCGGAACGAGAAGTTGCAGCGCAATGCGTCGACAGCCCATATCCATGAGCCGCCGGGTCGCCTCGTAGGCAATCTGTTCATTGTCGACATCGACATAGGGATACGCGATATCCAGGTCGGTTCTTCCAAACGCGACGAATGGCATGCGTTTATCCAGCAGCAGCTTGACGCGCGCATCAGCCGACACCAGGCGCGTGATGATCAGGCCGTCTGCGCTGCGCGCCTGAAGCTGCCGCTGCACACTCTCGACGGGATCGTCGTCGGGAGTGGTGGAATAGATGGACAGACTATAACCGGCTTGCCGCGCCGCCAGCGTCATGCCTTCGATTAAAGGAAGCTTCAACAGATCGGACAGATGGTCTCGTGTCTCCATCGGCAGTACTGCCGTCAGCGTCTGCGTTCGACCGGTTTTGAGCGCGCGACCATGATGATTTGGCAAATAGCCGACCCGCTTAGCCGCCTCCTTGACGCGGGCTATGGTCGAGGGCTGCACTTCCGGCCCATCCTTCAGAGCGCGGGACACCGTGGTCACCGAGAGGGAAAGTTCCGCGGCGATCTGCTTTAGATTGGCCATTGTTCGCCCGACTTCATTTGCGAAAGCGCCGGCTGATTTGCTGACCGCCATAACGTTGCCGAATTCGACATCCCGGTCAATCCAAACTCCCATAGGAAGCAGCTTGACTCTAGCGTATTCAGGTGCAATCGTAACGTTACGATTACAAAATAATGGCTCTTTCAAGCAATATTCCATAAAAGTTGGGGAGGAGAACCTATGTCCTGGCTACGCATTTCCTTAACAGCATTCGCAATCTCGGCTGCCCTGCCCGTGCACGCGCAGACGGTCACCATCACGACCGCAGGCGGCGATTATGGCAACGCCATAAAGGAAGCCATGTGGGGCCCGGCTGCAAAGGAGCTCGGCTATGATGTCCGCGAGGAGACACAGAGCGACGGCCTGGCCGCCCTGAAGATGCAGGTTACCTCGGGTGCAGTCACGACCGATATCGTCCATCTGGGTTCGCCGGAAGGCGCGCAGGCTGCCGCACAGTCGCTGCTTGAGCCGCTCGACTACAAGATCATCGATCCGAAATCCGTGCCGGAGGGTGCGAAGTCCGACTACTGCTATCCGTTCGACTCCTATGGCACCGTCATGTCGTGGAACACCAAGACCTATGGCCAGAACCCGCCGAAGACGTGGGCGGAATTCTGGGATGTTGCCAAATTTTCCGGCCGTCGCGCGTTGCGCGCCAATGCGCAAGATTCGATCGAGATCGCGCTTCTCTCCGACGGCGTGGCACCGGCGGACGTCTATTCCGTGCTCAGCACGCCGGAAGGGCTAGAACGCGCCATCAAGCGGCTTGCAGCGATCAAACCGGATGTCGCCGTGTGGTGGACCTCGGGCGCCCAGTCCGCGCAGTTGCTGAAAGACGGTGAGGCGGATTTGGTCATTACCTGGAACGGACGAGCCCAAACCGTGAAAGCAGATGGCGGCGCGGCTGACTACACGTTCAAGGGTTCGGTCATCGGCACGGACTGTCTTGGGGTGCCGAAGGGAGCGCCGAACAAGGAAGCCGCGATGAAGCTCATCGCAGCGATGACGCAGCCCGCGCGCGTTGCCAAGCTGACCGATTTCATTGCCTACGGCCCAGTCAATCCTGCGGCATATGAGGGTGGCCTTATTCCCGAGGACCGTCTGAAGACCCTTGCGACCGCCCCTGAAAATGCTGGCACTTCGGTGTTTTCCAATTCAGAATGGTGGGTCAAAAATGGCGAGGCTGCCCAAAGAGCCTTCGACGAAATGATGGCCCGCTGACCCTCAGCTCTGACGCATGTCGCGCAGAAATCTGCAGCGCGCGACAACGACATGCATGAAAACAAGAACCTGAAGCGTGTCGCGTGAGGCCGGTCGAACGCGACGCGCTTCAAGGCTGGAGCACATGATGAAGTCGCTCGCGATCACCATCGAAAGCGTGCACAAGGCTTATGGGTCCTACGTCGCACTGGATGATGTTTCGCTCGACATCCAGGCTGGCGAATTCCTCACGCTGCTAGGGCCATCGGGATCTGGCAAGACCACGTTGCTCATGGCTCTGGCCGGTTTTGTCCGGCCGGATTCCGGTAAACTTTTCTTGGGCGATCGAGACATCACCCGCCTGCCGCCCAACAAACGAGACATCGGCATAGTATTCCAGAATTACGCCTTGTTTCCCCACATGAATGTCCTGGCGAACGTCGCGTATCCGCTGGTGCTGCGCAAGGTACCGAGAGCGGAGGCGCGTCAGCGGGCGCTTGATACCTTGGCCCGCGTGAAGCTGGATGGTCTGGCGGAGCGCAATATTGCCGCACTATCCGGCGGCCAACGTCAACGGGTGGCATTGGCGCGGGCCATCGTCTTCGAACCGCGCGTGATGTTGATGGACGAGCCGCTGTCGGCACTCGACAAGAACCTGCGCGAGACCATGCAGTATGAGATCCGGCGTCTGCATGATCATCTACGGATCACCACAATCTATGTAACCCACGACCAGCGCGAAGCGCTGATTATGTCTGACCGGATTGCGGTGATGAATTCTGGCCGCATCCAGCAGATAGACACGCCGCAGCGGATTTATGATCGTCCATCGACCCGCTTCGTCGCGGAGTTCATGGGCGAGGCCAACATTGTGGCCCCGGGCTCGGCACGCAGAATCGACGGCGCCGAAGCGTCACGCGAAACTCTGATGATCCGCGCCGAAAGCTTCCATCTTGATGCGAAGCTCGTCGGGGGAGACGGAGTGGCTCTCGAAGGAATACTGCGCGCCAAAGCGTTCCGCGGCGAGAACTGGCTTTTGACGCTGGCGCTTGACGGCGGGCAAGAGGTTCTTGTCTGCATTCCGGCAGCACTGGCCGGCGGCTGCGCCGAGCTTGCCGCCGGTCAGCGGATGACCGCATATGCACCAGCAGCGAAGGTTCACGCGATACCGGGAGCGATGGCGTGACCGTCTTCCGGGACCCGGCGCTCGCGGCGGATGCGCGGCGCGAGCGGCGGTCTTTTCTTTCACTTTCGCTCCCGGCGCTGTTCATCGTTGGACTGGCGGCGATACTGCCCATCCTTTGGATCGTCCGGCAATCCTTCCTGACCACCGGGGGCGAGTACACCGTCGGCAATTACCAGAAGGTCCTTTCGAGCGGACTGACATGGTCGGCGCTCGTCACGACCCTCGAACTGTCCTTGGGTACGCTGGCGGCGTGCATTGTTCTCGGCACCCCGCTGGCGCTGGCGCTGGCCAGCGTCAGACCAAGGCTGGCCAACGTGCTCATGGCGTTCGTCATGCTGCCGCTGTGGACCTCTATTCTGGTGCGTACCTATGGTTGGCTCGTGCTCTTGCGGCGCGATGGCCTGATCAACGCTGCTTTGACCGGTTCAGGCCTGACGGCGGAGCCATTGCCGCTGGTCTACAACATCACGGGAACGCTCATCGGCATGGTGCACTACATGCTGCCGCTTTTTCTGCTGCCTGTTTATGCTGCGATGCGCGATATCGACCCAAATCTCATTCGCGCGGCAGCAAGCATGGGAGCCACTCTCAGACAGGTCATCCGCACAGTCATTCTGCCGCTTTCGGCGGGCGGCATCTTCTCCGGTTCGATCATCGTCCTCATCTACGCCATAGGTTTTTTCATCACGCCGGCGGTGCTTGGCGGCGGCAAGGTAAATCCTCTTTCTACCCGGATCGAGCGTACACTATCGACCTTTCAGGACTGGGGGGCGGCGAGCGTCCTGGGCATTCTGCTCCTCGTTCTGATGGCGCTGATCGGTGTGATGTTGCTGGCGGCACGCCGCCTGGTGGCCCGGAACACCGTGGAAGCCTCCCATGCTTGAAGCCTATCCGCAAAACAGGCTCGCCCGTATCTTGCTCTGGAGCTTTGCCGCTCTTGTCATGGCATTTCTGATGCTGCCGACGCTCGTTGTGGTGCCGCTGTCCTTTTCGGCGTCGAATCTCCTCGAGTTTCCGCCGCACGCCTACTCGTTGCGCTGGTACGAGAACTTCTTCGGCTCGGCAACGTGGATGGCCGCGCTCAGAACGAGTTTGATCCTTGGGACGTTGACGGCGTTGATCGCCGTGCCCTTTGCGCTGCTCGCCTGCATTTCGATGAATCGGCTGGGCGGTAAGACCGCTGCGGCCATCCAGAGCGTCCTGCTGACCCCCTCGATCACCCCAGGAATCCTGCTTGCGATCGGTCTCTTCTTTGTGTTGGCCGCACAACATCTGATCGGAACGCTTTTCGGTGTGCTGGTCGGACATGTAGTGTTGGCCGTTCCGGTCGCCTGCATTGTGTTGCTGCCCGCTCTGGCCCGCTTTGACTGGAACCAGGTCCAGGCGGCGCACAGCCTCGGTGCAAACTGGGCCAGGTCCATTGGCGGAATAATCGTTCCGCAACTTCGGATCAGCTTGCTGTCGGCGACATTGATGGCGTTCCTGACTTCGCTCGACGAGTCTGTGATTTCGATCTTCGTCGCAAGTGGTCGTAACAGCACGATGCCGAAGCTTATGTTCCTGTCGCTGCGCGATCAGATCGACCCGACTATTGCGGCGATCTCGACATTGTGGACCGTCATCGTCGTGGCCATCGTCCTGATTGTGACTCTTCGCCAAAAATCCTGACCGAGACTGGAAACATGTCCTCCATTCACCACGCAGCCGACGATCTGGCGGATCATTCGACGGACATCCCTCAGGTAGGGTTGGCCATCATCACCGGGTCGGCAAACTGGGGGCTTGCCTTCCCGGAAGATGTCGAATTCGATGGTGTGCGCACCTTGCGGCGCGACATGAGTTTTGAAACGCCTTTCGGTCGCACCGACAACTGGAAGCTGCTGGAGTTCGATGCGTCGATCACGGCCGAAGGGAGAGCGAAGCGCGCGCTGTGCATGTATTCGCACGGCAATCCCCGCGACCGTATCGACCATTCCTGCCATCGCCGCGCGTTCTGGGTATTGATGCGGGCAGGTGTACGGCAAATTCTCGCCTGCTCGACTGTAGGCGCCGTCAACAAGGCGATCCAGCCGGGCGACATGGTGGTGGCCGCCGATATCATCGAACTGACGCAGACCCCGTTTTCACTGCTTCCAGACCGCCAGAGCTTCGACTGTTCGGGCAAGCAAATCGTGTGTCCAAGATGTGCGGCGGTTCTGGTTGAAACGGCCCGGCGTCATTGGCCAGCCGAATGCCGCGTTTATGGCATCGAACAGCAGTTGGTGGCTGCCCATTGTTATGGACCCCGACTGACAACGCCAGCCGAAGCCTTGGCGTATCGGGGCATGGGTGCGGATGTACTCAACCATTCCATCGCCCCTGAGGCGACCTTGTCGCGCGAGATCGGCGCGTGTTTCGTGCCTTGCGCATTCGTGACGGCGGGCTTCAACGACTATATGGATCGCAACCGCCAGAAATTGCTGCAGGAGGACGTGCTGCCGAGTCTCTCCATGACAGCCTCGCGGGTCGCGCTGGAGACTGCAGCGCGACTGCCCGCTGACCCGGAATGCTCGTGTCAGGGCTTGAAGTCGCCTCAGCCGAAAGAACGCTCCAGCAGGTTCTGAGATAACCCTGGTGCGCCGGGTAGCTGAGGCTCTGCCGCCGACCCGGACCCCGAGGGCGCTGCGCTGGGCATGTTCGCGACGCTCGAGTCGTACGCTTCGGCAGCGGCTCTCCCGCCCTAAGGCAGCCTGAACCGGTATTCCGTCACATGGTGGTAGATCTGGCCCGGCCACAGCGTGGCTTGCGGGAAATAGGGCCGGTTCGGCGCATCCGGCCAGATTTGCGGCTCCAGGCAGAAGCCTGAAAACGCCTTGTACTGGCGTCCGCCCAATCCAGGCGAGGACGGCGCCAGATACTGGCCGGTATAGAGCTGGACACCCGGCTCGGTGGTCCAGAGCTCCATCTCGACGCCGGAATTCGCGCCTTGCGCCCACGACGCCTGCTTCAGAGGCCCGCGCGTCGAAGCGAGGCAGAAATTCTGGTCGTAGGGGAGTTGTTCCCCCTCGGTCTCCATGCGCAGCGGCCGCGCCTGGCGAAAATCGAAAGGGGTGCCGTCGACCGGCTTGACCGTGCCTGTCGGGATCAGATCCGCGTCGACCGGCAGATAGGCGCCGGCATTCAGCATCAGCCGGTGGTCGAGAATGTCGCCTGTGCCGCCGTCATCCAGGTTGAAATAGGAATGCTGGGTGAGGTTGCAGAGCGTCGGCTCCTCGCAGGTGGCGGTCAGTTCGACGCTGAGCGTGCCGGGGATCTTCAGCCGGTAGGTGCAGGTTACGTCGAGCGCGCCGGGAAAGCCCATCGTGCCGTCCGGGTCATGCAGGGTCAGCGTGACAAAATCCCTGCCATGCAGCGAAACCGCCCAGGCACGGCGCGAAAAACCTTGCGAACCGCCATGCAGCGTGTGCTTTTCGAGGAAATTACGCTCGGTCTGGTAGCGTTTGCCGGCAAGCGTGAAGCGACCGTCGCGGATACGGTTGGCATAGCGCCCGACGACAGTGCCGAAGAAGGCGGTATCCGTCTCATAGTGCTCGAAACGGTCATAGCCGAGCACCAATGGCGCCTCGTGCCCGGCCAGGTGCAGATCCTGGATGATCGCGCCCAGGCCGATAATGTTAGCGGTGAGGCCGCCGCCACGGATGGTGAAGCGGCGGACTTCCTCGCCCGCCTGCGTCGTGCCGAAAACCTCGCCGTCCTTCATAGCCATGCTCGCAAGTTCGTTGCTCGATGCCAGCCTGGCCTTCCGAAGCGGCCCAGGATCGTTTTCGGCATTACCGCATGAGGCTTCTAGAGACCAAGTCCGCCGATGCAGACATATTTGGTGTCGAGATAATCCTCGATGCCCTGATGGCCGCCTTCCTTGCCCAGGCCCGATTCCTTGACGCCACCGAACGGCGCCTCAGGCGTGGTGATGAGCCCTTCATTGACGCCGACCATGCCGTATTTGAGCCCTTCCATGACCCGGAAGGCGCGGCCGAGATCGCCGGTGTAGAAGTAGCAGGCCAGGCCGAACTCGGTGTCGTTGGCGAGTCCTACGGCCTCTTCCTCGGTCTCGAACTTGAACACCGGCGCCACCGGGCCAAAGATCTCTTCCTTCATGAAGCGCATCTTAGGCGTCGCATTGGCAATCACCGTCGGCTGGAAGAACGAGCCGCCGAGCGCGTGGCGCTTGCCGCCGGCGACGACCTTGCCGCCCTTGGCGGTAGCGTCGGCAATCAGCTCCTCGACCTTCTCCACCGCCTTCTCGTCGATCAGCGGCCCCTGCTGGACGCCGTCCTCGAGGCCGGAACCGACCTTCAGCCCGTTGCTCGCAGCAGCCAGCTTTTCGACGAACTGGTCATAGATGCCGGCCTGCACCAGGAAGCGGTTGGTGCAGACGCAGGTCTGGCCGGAATTGCGGTACTTGGCGGTAATCGCGCCAGCGACGGCCCGCTCGAGGTCGGCGTCGTCGAAGACGATGAACGGCGCATTGCCGCCGAGCTCCATCGACACTTTTTTGACGGTGACCGAGGATTTCTGGATAAGGATCTTGCCGACCTCGGTCGAGCCGGTGAAGGTGATCTTCTTGACCAGCGGGTTGGCACAGATCTCGTCGCCGATCTCACCGGCGGCACCGGTCAGGATGTTGATCACGCCTTTGGGGAAGCCGACTTCCTCGGCCAGCGCGCCCCAGGCAAGGCCGGAATAAGGCGTCTGCGACGCCGGCTTGACCACGGCCGTGCAGCCGGCGGCCAGCGCCGGGCCGAGCTTGCGGGCCAGCATCGAGGACGGGAAATTCCATGGCGTGATGGCGGCGATGACGCCGACCGGCTCCTTGGTCACCAGGATACGGCGGTCCGCCCAGGGCGACGGCACGACGTCGCCATAGGTGCGGCGGCCCTCTTCGGCGAACCACAGTATGTAGGACGCGGCCGAGCCGATCTCGCCCTTCGATTCGAACAGCGACTTGCCCTGCTCGATGGTCAGCAGTTCGGCCAGCACGTCCTGATTGTCCATCATCGCGTCGTGCAGCTTGCGCAACAGCTTCGAGCGTTCGAGCGCGGTGGTCTTGCGCCATGTCTTGAAGGCAGCGTCGGCGGCTTCGATGGCGCGGCGCGTCTCGGCCTTGCCCGACTTCGGCACGGTTCCGATCTTGAGGCCGGTGGCAGGATTGTTGACGTCGACCGTCTGGCCTGAATCGGCCTGCACCCATTCGCCATTGATGAGATTGGCCTGCCGCATGAAATGGCTGGTTTTCTGAAGCATGATCTCGCCTCCGTTCGGCACCTGGCGGGCCGGTCGCTGATTTCGTGAATGGACGTGCGCGATAGCATCGCTAGAGCCACTGCTCTTAGCCCAGGGCAAGCCCCGCAAGCAATCACAAGATGGCATATAGGGTTTGGGCCAGCCAAAGCGAGAGCGATGCAGCCGGGTTCTTATCCAAAAACATGGACGACCACGGCCAGCCAAAACGCCGTGGTCACGACCGCACTGGCGGTGGCGATGGTCATCTGGTTCGAGGCCAGCGCCTGGCCGGTGTTGAACTGCACGGCGATGAGATAGGAATTGATGCCGGACGGCAACGCCGCAACCATGACCGCGACCTTGGCCGTCAATGGCGGTAAGCCGATCAGCCACACCAGGCCGAGAACCAGCGCCGGCATCAGGAACAGTTTCAGCGCCGACAGCGCCAGCGCCGGCTTTACGTTGCCGGAGATGCCGAAGCGGCGCAGGCTGAGCCCCATGGCAAACAGCGCGACCGGGGCGGCCGTGCCGGCCAGCGCGTCGCTCAGCCGCGTCGCAAGCACCGGCAGCGGCGCACCGGTGAAGCGCCACGCCAGCCCGGCCAGTATGCCGATGATCAGCGGATTGATGAATACCCTCCTGAGAAAGCTCCTGACGACGCGGAGCGGATGCACGGGTTCGCTGCCGCCGCGGCCGAACATCTCGAATAGGATGATCGAGGCCATCATCATCACCGGCAGGTGAATGGAAACGAGCAGGGACAGCACTTCGAACCCGGCCGGCCCGAACACGCCGATGATGAAGGGCGCGCCGAGCAGGACGACGTTGGAGTAGGACGACGACACGCCGCCGACGACGCCGGCGCGGGCATCCCGCCCGAAGATGCGCGTAATGACCAGATGGCCAGCGGCCCAGGTGAGCGCGACCGCCGCGAAATAGGCGCCCCATAGCGACCACGGCGCGACGCCGTGGAAATCGGCCTTTACCATGGTCTGGAACAGCAACAGCGGCATTGCCACGTTGATGGCGAATTCGGATACGCCCTCGCCGCTCGCCGGCTTCAAATAGCCGGTGAACCCGGCAAGATAGCCGAGCCCGACGAGACTGAAGACGAAGAGGACGGTTTCGGTAAGCGGAGACATTTTTCCCGTGATAGGCGAGCCCCGGCGGCAGCGCAATCGCCCTTCCCTCGCGAATGTACCGGCCAACAATCCGGCCGCTCGGCTCTTGCCCGAATTTGCTCATGGTTGGATGCCAGCGCTATACAGGGTTGTAGGGGGACACGCGGCGAATGGGCGCTGTCGGAAATCGGCACTTCTTCAAGCAGGCGTGGCGGACGGCTTTCGTAGCAGCTCTGCTCTGCCTGGTCACGACCTTGCTTCGCGCGGAGCCGGCGAGCCTCAAGGGCGTGGCGCTGATCGTCGGCCAGTCGAAATACCAGCACATAGCGGCTCTTCCCAACCCCGCCAACGACGCCCGCGACATTGCCAAGATGCTGACCGATCTCGGCTTCGACGCGCGCAGCGTCACCGACCGCGACGCGGCAAAGCTGAAGCGCGACCTCGAGCGTTTCGCCGAGGATGCCGAAGATGCCGACGTCGCCTTGATCTACTATTCCGGCCACGGCATCGAGGCCGGCGGCGAAAACTATCTGGTGCCGGTCGACGCCGACGTTTCTTCATTGAAGGACGCCGATCAGGCCCTGGTGCCGATCTCCGCCGTCATGGACGAATTGAAGACGACCGTGCCGGTAACGATCATGCTGCTCGACGCCTGCCGCACCAACCCGTTCCCGGCGGACGCGGTGCTGCGCCGGGCGCCCACCGCCTCGGCCTCGCCGATCGGCGCCGGCGGGCTGGAGCCGGTGCGCGGCGCCAGGGCACTGGCGGACGTGACCGCGAGCGAAAATCTGGGAACGGTGATCGGCTTTGCCGCCGAGCCGGGGCGGCCGGCACTCGACGGCACCGTCGGCGAAAACAGCCCCTACGCAGCGGCACTTCTGCGCCACCTCGCGGCAATGAAGGGCACCGAGTTCGGCTCGGTCATGCGCATGGTGACCGAGGAGGTCTATCTCGACACCAAGGCAAAGCAGCGGCCATGGGTCAATGAAAGCCTGCGCCGGCTGCTCTATTTCGGCGTAGCACCGCAGGAGCCGACCGGCGACGACGGGCTGATCACCGGCGAGCGGCGGCAATTGCTGCTGACGATCGCCGAGTTGCCGAACCCCAAGCGGGTACAGGTCGAACTGGCCTCGCTGCAGGACGGCGTGCCGCTCGACGCGCTTTATGGCGTGCTGAAGGCACTCGGCACCGAAAAGATGCCGGAGGACCCCACCGACCTGCAAAAGCTGCTCGATGCTCAGGCCGAGCGCCTGAAGAAGATGATCTCCGAGCGCAACGCGCTGCGCACCGACGACCCCGAGATCAGCCGCCTCGTCGCCTCGGCCGACAAGGCGATCGGCCAGGGCGCTATCGTCACTGCGCGCAACTTCCTCGACCAGGCGGTGGGCCGGGTCGAGCAGGCCAGCGGCGTGGTGGACCAGGCCGAGGATCTGGTCAGGCAGAAGCGTCTTGCCGACGCGGCGATCTATGCCAGGCGCGCCGACGCTTCGGCGCTGGTCTTCGACTATCTGTCGGCCGCCAACGATTACGGCAAGGCCTTTTCGCTGGTCGAGAAATGGGACGACAGGCTGCGCTGGAACTACAAGAACCAGGAGGCGGAAGCGCTGAATGCCCACGGCAACGCCACCGGCGACAGGCAGGCGCTGCAGCGCGCCATCGATGCCTACCGCGTCATCCTGAACTTCATCCCTAATGGCGAGCAGAACCGCGACTGGGCGATCACCCGCAACAACATGGCGGTGGTGCTGCAGACGATCGGCGAGCGCGAGCGCCAAATCGACCGGCTGGAAGAGGCCGCGAAAATCTTTCGCGATTCGCTTGCCGTGTTCGAGCGCGAGAAGGACGATATCAACTGGGCGGCGGCCCAGAACAACCTGGCCAATGTGCTGCTGAAGATCGGCGAACGCGAGAGCGACCCGAAACGCCTGAACGAGGCGGTGATGGCGATGCGCGCCACGCTGGAGAAGCGGCCGCGCGACAAAGTCCCGCTGGACTGGGCGGCCTCGCAAAGCAACCTTGGTCTTGCGCTTTACGCGCTTTCGGAACGCGAACCGGACGGCGAGCGCCTGACGGAGGCCGAGGCCGCCTACCGGCTGGCGCTTGAAGAATACACGCGCGAAAAAGCTCCCGTTCAGTGGGCGATGGTTCAGAACAATCTCGGCAACACACTGGTGTCGCTCGGCGCGCAGCGCAACGACAAGGCGAAGATCGACGAGGCAGCCGACGCCTTCCGCGCCGCGCTCGAAATCCGCACCCGCGACACCTTCCCGCTCTCCTGGGCGAGCAGCCGTCTCAATCTGGGTAACGCGCTGAGCAGTGCTGCCCGTTTCGATCTCGGCACCGGCCTGCTCGAAGAGGCGGCCGCCGCCTATGGCGACGCGCTGACCATATTCACACGCCAGCGTTTTCCGACGGATTGGGCTTCAGCGGAGAACAATCTCGGCTCGATCTATCAGACGCTCGGCCAGCGCACGCGCGATCCTGCCAGGCTTGAGCAATCGGCCGCCGCATACCGGGCGGCACGACGCGTCTATAGCAAAAAAGAGTTTCCGCTCGACTGGGCGATGACCCACTACAATCTCGGCAACACGCTGCAACTGCTCGGCGGTGTGACCGACAAGCCGGAGCATTACGAGGAGGCGATCGAGGCCTATCGCGATGCACTGCGCGAATACAAGCGCGAGACGACGCCGCGGCAATGGGCACTGGCGCAGGCCGGCCTCGGCTCGGCGCTGCAATGGCTGAGCATGAGCGAGGCCGATCCCGGCAAACTGGCCGCTTCGATCGCCGCGCGCCGGGCGGCGCTGGAGGTGCTGACCGTCGAGACCTCGCCCGTCGATTGGGCGAACGCGCAGAACGGCATCGGCATGAGCCTGATCAATCTCGGCAATCTCGAACGCACCGGCAAATATCTGGATGAGGCCGAAGCCGCCTTCGAGGCGACACTCAAGGTCTTCACCCGCGAAAGCCAGCCGATGCAATGGGCCTTCGAGCAGAACAATCTCGGCGACGTCCACTGGAACCGCGGCAGCTATGGCGGCGGCAATGCCGAATTCCAAAGGGCGATCGAATTCTTCGAGAACGCCAAGCAGGGCTTTACCGAAGCCGGCTACACACTCCCCATCCCGCTGACCGACCGCAAGATCGATCTGGTCAAGAAGCAGATAGCGAAGGAATAGGCGTTTCGGCCGCAGGTTGCACTCGGCTTGTCTTTCAGGCGGCTTTGACGTCCCTATATGCCGGTCACCGGGGACCTGCCTGCCGGTCACCCGAAAAGGATGTCTGATGCTTCGATTTGTGCTGGCGCTGCTGTTGCTTGCCGTTTCCGCCACAGCCCATGCGACGGAAGCCGGCTGGGCGCTGCTGCGCGACGGCGGGCATGTGGTCCTGCTTCGCCATGCCATGGTCACCGGCACCACCGATGCAGCCAATTTCGACCTCGGCAAATGCGCCACCCAGGTCAATCTCTCGGAGCGCGGCAAGCAACAGGCGCGCAAGATCGGCGCGCTGTTTGGCGCCCGCGCGGCACCGGTCGAGCGCGTGCTGTCCAGCCGCTATTGCCGCTGCCTCGAGACCGCCCGCATCGCTTTCGAAAGCGAGCCGGAGCCGTTCGCACCGCTTGACCTGCTGAAGACCGATGAAAAGGAGAAGGCCGCCCAGATCGCCGCGATCCTGGCCGAGATCCGCGGCTATTCCGGCTCCGACAATCTGGTCATGGTCACGCATCTCGAA
Organism: Mesorhizobium sp. WSM4830; assembly: GCF_055811495.1. NCBI lineage: Bacteria > Pseudomonadati > Pseudomonadota > Alphaproteobacteria > Hyphomicrobiales > Phyllobacteriaceae > Mesorhizobium > Mesorhizobium sp. WSM4830. The sequence goes on from NZ_JBVVQI010000008.1 coordinate 145,507, forward strand.
AACATCAAGGAATTGACCGGCATCTCGCCGCGCGAAGGCGAGGCCGTGGTCGTCGAGCCGCAGGGCGACGGCCTGCGCGTGCTCGGCCGCGTTACGTTTTGAGGGGTCGGTCGCTCCCCACGTCGAGCGAGACAGCTGTTGCCGAAATGCCACTGCCACGAGAAGTCATGGTTGGATTCCGATCTCATCTTGCTCTGCCTGGGCAGCCAGCCCATCTGCGCGCGGCGTATCAGGCCTTTTCCTGCCCGGAAAAACCGATTAGACAGCGCCAAACACATGCGGACAGATTCCGCCCGCAATCGAAGGAAAAGCCCTTGTCCACCACGTTCGACAAAGTTGCCAAGATCATCGCCGACACCAGCGAGATCGATATCGAGACGATCACGCCCGAAAGCCACACCATCGACGATCTCGGCATCGACAGCCTCGACTTCCTCGACATCGTCTTTGCCATCGACAAGGAATTCGGCATCAAGGTGCCGCTGGAAAAGTGGACGCAGGAGGTCAATGACGGCAAGGCTTCGACCGACGACTATTTCGTCATGAAGAACCTGTGCGCCAAGATCGACGCGCTCGTCGCCGCCAAGAACGCCACGTGAACACAGCGCCTGACGCGCCCGACCCACAACAGCCGCCCATGAACCCCCACGACGTCGTCATATCAGGCATCGGCCTTGTCTCGTCGCTGGGCGAGGGTCCGGATGCGCATTGGCAAAAACTCGTCCAGCCGCGCCTTGAACCGGTTCTGGAGGCCTCGCGCTTCTCACCCTATACGGTCCACCCGCTGCCGGAGATCGACTGGAACCTGCAGATCGCCAAGCGTGGCGACCAGCGGCAGATGGAGACCTGGCAGAGGCTCGGCACCTATGCGGCCGGCCTTGCGCTCGACGATGCCGGCATCAAGGGCAATGACGAACTCTGCGCGACCATGGACATGGTGGTGGCCGCCGGCGGCGGCGAGCGCGACGAAGCGGTCGACGCGGCCATTCTCGCGGCATCGGAAAGCCGCAATGACCGCGACGTGCTGCTCAACGAGAAGCTGACCACCGAATTGCGCCCGACGCTGTTTCTGGCGCAGCTTTCCAACCTGCTCGCCGGCAACATCTCGATCGTCCACAAGGTGACCGGCTCCTCTCGCACCTTCATGGGCGAGGAAGGTGCGGGCGTTGCCGCAGTCGAGACGGCGGCCGCGCGCATCCGCTCCGGCCAGTCGACGCATATATTGGTCGGCGGCGCTTTCCAGACCGAACATTCCGACATGCTGCTCGGATATGAACTGGCCGGCTACCTGCATCGTGGTCCGTGGCGGCCGCTCTGGCAAAGGCAAGGTGCCGAAGGCGGCGGTGTGGTGACCGGATCCGGCGGCGCGTTTCTCGTCCTGGAGCAACGCGAGCATGCGGAAAGCCGTGGCCGCAAGATCTATGCGGAACTCGGCCCGGTCCTGTCCGGCCGTGCCAGGCGCCGGCGGGGCGAACTCGACGGTGAGATCGCCATGCTGCTGAAGCAAGCCGCATTGCCGCACGGTGAACTGCTGGCGATCTCCGGCGCTTCGGGCGCCCATGCCGCGACCGCCGCCGAGAAATCGGCACTCGACGCCAATCCGGCGATCGCCGCACGCGGCTTTTCGACGCTGACCGGCCACATGAAGGAAGCGCAGTTCCCCTTTGCCGTTGCGCTGGCGGCCCTGGCTGTCGACCGCAAGGCCGCCTACCCTGTCTTCGACGCCACAGTCGAAAAACCGTTTGCTGGCGTCCCGAAGACCATCCTTGCAACGGCGATCGGCTATCACCAATTCGAGGGCATGGCGCTGATCAAAGCCGCCTAGAGCATCGGACCGAAAAGTGTGACGCGGTTTTCGGGCGATCCGATGCTCCAAGAGAAACAGGTTTTTGGACAACAAATGGCCAATCTGAACGACCACATGGGCAGGCCGATCGTCGCCGTCACCGGCATCGGTGTGGTGACGTCGCTCGGTGTCGGCAAGGCCGACAATTGGGCTGCACTGACATCAGGCAAATCCGGCATCCATCCGATCACCCGCTTCCCGGTCGATCATCTCAACACCCGCATCTCCGGCATGGTCGATTTCCTGCCGTCGAGTTCCAAGGGCGCCAGTCTCCTCACCTATGAGCTCGCCGAAACCGCCGCCCAGGAAGCGATGTCGGAGGCGGGCCTCGATGCCGGCGATTTCGGCGGACCGCTTTTCCTCGCTTCGCCGCCGGTCGAGCTCGACTGGAGCGAGCGCTTTTCGCTCTACAATTCCGACACGCACGACACCGGTGCTGAGAGGCTGCTGCGGGTGGCGCGCGGCCTCAGGGAACTCGACATCTTCGAGACCACCCAGTTCGGCTCGATCGCCGACCGGCTTGCCGACCGTTTCGGCACACGCGGCCTGCCGATCACGCTGTCGACCGCCTGCGCTTCGGGCGCCACGGCGATCCAGCTTGGCGTCGAGGCGATCCGCCGCGGCGAATGCGACAGGGCGCTTTCGATCGGCGCCGACGGGTCGGCGACCGCCGAGGCGCTGATCCGCTTCTCGCTTCTGTCCGCGCTCTCCACGCATAACGACATCCCGGAAAAGGCCTCAAAACCCTTCTCCAAGGACCGCGACGGCTTCGTGCTCGCCGAAGGCTCGGGCGCCCTCGTGCTGGAATCGCTGCAGGCAGCACTTGCCCGCGGCGCGACCGTTCTCGGCATATTGCGCGGCTGCGGCGAAAAGGCCGACGACTTCCATCGCACCCGTTCCAAGCCGGACGGTTCGCCGGCGATCGCGGCGGTGCGCGCCGCCCTTGCCGATGCCGGCCTGAGCGAGGACGGGATCGATTATGTCAACGCCCATGGCACCTCGACGCCCGAAAACGACAAGATGGAGCATTTGTCGCTGTCGACGGTATTCGGCGAGCGGATCTCGTCAATGCCGGTCTCGTCGAACAAGTCGATGATCGGCCATACCCTATCGGCTGCCGGTGCCGTCGAGGCTGCATTTTCGCTGATGACGATGCGTGAAAGCGTCATTCCGCCGACCATTAACTACGACAATCCCGACCCGGCAATCGTCCTCGATGTGGTGCCGAACACCAAGCGCAACGCCGAGGTCGGCACCGTCCTATCGAACTCCTTCGGCTTCGGCGGCCAGAACACCTGCCTTGTCATGGCGCGGGAACCGGTCTAAGCGACCGTTCCGCTCTAGCACTGTTGTCGTGCGCATGGTCCTTTCCGAAAACGGTTCTCGGTCCTGCGCAACCTGGGATCTGGCATGCGCGCTTTGCAACTTATCGAGGATCGCCGGCTTGAAACGGTGGACCTGCCGCCACCGCCGTCGCCTTCGCTCGGCGAGGTGACGCTGCGCATCAAGGCCGTGGCGCTGAACCATATCGATGTCTGGGGCTGGCGCGGCATGGCCTTCGCCAAGCGCAAGCTGCCGCTGGTCGTCGGCGCCGAGGCCTCGGGCGAGGTCGAGGCGGTCGGCCCCGGCGTTTCCAGCCTCCTGCCCGGGCAATTGGTGTCGATCTATGGCGCCCGCACCTGCGGTCTTTGCCGCGCCTGCCGCGAAGGCCGCGACAATCTCTGCGAGCATGTTTCGGGCGTGCACGGCTTCCATCTCGACGGTTTTGCGCAGGAAAAGATCAACCTGCCGGCGCGCCTGCTCGTCGCTGCCCCGCCAGGCGTGAGCGAGATCGGCGCGGCGGTGGCGCCTGTCACCTTCGGCACGGTCGAGCACATGCTGTTCGACAATGCCCGGCTGCAGCCCGGCGAGACGATACTGGTCCATGCCGGCGGCTCCGGCATCGGCTCCGCCGCGATTCAGCTGGCCAAGAAGATGGGCTGCACGGTTATCACCACCGTCGGCTCGAACGACAAGATCGACAAGGCCAAGACGCTCGGCGCCGACCACGTCATCAATTACCGCGACGACCGCTTCGAAGGCGTCGTGCGCAAGCTGACCAAGAAGAAGGGCGTCGACGTGGTGTTCGAGCATGTCGGGACCGACACCTTTGCCGCCTCGATGCTGTGCCTCAAACGCGGCGGCCGGCTGGTCACCTGCGGCTCGACCTCCGGCGTGTCGACACAGATCAATTTGATGCAGTTGTTCCAGCAGCAGCTGAAGCTGCTCGGCTCGTTCGGCTGCCGCATGGAAAACATGGCCGACGCCATGCAGAAGATGGCGTCGGGCCTGGTCGCGCCTGTGATCGACACCGAGGTCGGCTTCGACGGCATCGATGCGGCGCTGAAGCGCATGGAAGGCCGCGACGTCTTCGGCAAGATCATCCTGCGCGTCGGCTGAAATGATCGGCAACGCCTTCAGGAAGATCCGCAGGGACGTGGGATTCCGCTATGGCAGGCGGCTTCGCCAGTTCAACTACTGGCTGGTCGCGCGCGTCGCGATGATCATCATCTCCGCGCTGCGCCTGCTGCCGCCCGACCGGGCGCTCAATTTCGCCGACCGCGCTGCCCGCCGCATCGGCCCTTGGGTAGCGCGCCATCAGGTTGCTGTCGACAATCTGCGCCAGGCCTATCCGGAAAAGAGCGATGCCGAGATCGAGGCGATCGCTTCCGACATGTGGGGCAACATGGCCCGCCTGGCCGCCGAATATATCTTTCTCGATGCTCTGTTCGACTACGATCCCACTGCGACGAAGCCGGGCCGTGTCGAGGTCAAGGGCGTGGAGCATTTCGTGCGCATCGCCGGCGAGGACAAGCCGCATATCGTCTTCACCGGGCATCTCGGCAATTTCGAGCTGCTGCCGGTGGCTGCGGCGACCTTCGGCATGAACATCACGGCGCTGTTTCGCCCGCCCAACAACCCTTACCTCGCCGACTACATCCTCTCGACCCGCCGCTCGAGCATGGGATCGCTGCTGCCGTCTTCGACCGGTGCATCGTTCGCGCTTGCGGCCATCCTCGAGAAAGGCGGCAATATCGGCGTGCTGGTCGACCAGAAATTCACCGGCGGGCTCGAGACGACATTCTTCGGCCGCCCCTGCGAGAGCAACCGGGTTCTCGGCACCCTGGCGCGGCACTACGATTGCGATGTCTACCCGGCGCGCTGCGTGCGCCTGCCGAACAACCGTTTCCGGCTTGAGATCGAGGACAAGCTCACCTTGCCGCGCACCGCCGGCGGCAGTGTCGACGTCCGCGCCACCACCCAGCTTCTCAACGACGTGGTCGAGCGCTGGGTGCGAGAAGACCCCGGCCAGTGGATGTGGTTCCACAAGCGCTGGGAGATCAGCGGCCGCAAAAAGCGTCGGCCGGCGACAATGCGCGACAAAGCCGCCTGAGCGCACCATCTTTTTGGGTACAAGCCCTATTTTGTTCTTGCTTTGTGCCGGCAGCTATGCTACTAATTTCGGTATGGTGCTATTTGGCCCCGACGAACCCGCCGCTCCGGCGGGTTTTTTATTGCGGGCCGAGGAGCAGGCCCTAATTCGTCACGAGGATCCGCGTATTGCCGAAGCCGGCTTTGCGCACCATCGAATAGAACGCGGCAGCGTTGCTGGGGTGGAGGCGCACGCAGCCATGCGATGCCGGGCGCCCCAATTGCCGGATCGCGCCGGTGCCGTGGATGGCATAGCCGCCGCGGAAGAACACCGAATAGGGCATCGGCGACATGTCGTATTTGCGCGAATACCACATCCGGGCCGTCCGCTGTGGGCGATAGGTGCCGCGCGGCGTGATGTAGCCTTTGCGGGCGGTGGAAACGCTCCACCGGTAATACGAAAGCCCGTATCTTACCGTCATCGTCTGTGATGAAATATCGATGTTCGCGACCAGGCTGGCCGCCCGGCTCTCGAACGACGAACCGAACAGCATCGCCATCAATGCCGCTGCCATGAGAACAGTGTTTTTCATGCAATCAAACCCCTTTGATGCCCCTTGCCTGCCTGCCGTCACGCTGTTCTCCAGCGTTTTGATGGCAAGCCAGCGAGCTAACACCTACTCCCTGACGATTTCACCAATCCAAAGCAGCGAATTTGAACGATTTCCCGCAATAGTTGCCGTAACGACACGCAATCGCCCGGCAATTTGCCATCGGGCTTGCAAAACCGCCTCATCCGCTGCTCAATCCGCCGAATGACCGAACCGAACGAACGGCTCCTCAAGGCACTCGATGACCGAGCCGATGATCTGGTTGCGCTGACCGCGGATCTGATCCGCTTTCCGACCATCAATCCGCCCGGCGAAGCCTATCGGCCGTGTGCCGAATATATCGGCGCGCGGCTGAAGAAGCGTGGTTTTGAGATCGAATTCATCCGTGCCGAAGGGACGCCCGGCGACACTGACCGTTATCCGCGCGTCAACGTCGTCGCCCGTTTCGATGGCCGGGCGCCGGGTGCTTGCGTGCACTTCAATTCGCATATCGACGTGGTCGAGCCCGGCGACGGCTGGAGCCTCGATCCGTTCGCCGGCATCGTCAGGGATGGCAAGGTCTATGGCCGCGGTGCTTGCGACATGAAAGGGGGCTTGGCCTCCTCGATCATCGCCGCTGAGGCCTTCATGGAGGTCTTTCCCGATTTTCCCGGCGCCATCGAGATTTCGGGCACGGTCGACGAGGAGTCCGGCGGCTTTGGCGGCGTCGCCCATCTGGCCAAGCTCGGCTATTTCTCCAGGCCGAAGGTCGACCACGTCATCATTCCCGAGCCGCTCAACAAGGACCGCATCTGCCTTGGCCATCGCGGCGTCTGGTGGGCGGAGATCGAGACCAAGGGCGAGATCGCGCACGGCTCGATGCCGTTCCTCGGCGACAATGCGGTACGCCATATGGGCGCCGTGCTGCGGGCCTTCGAGGACGAATTGTTTCCGGCGCTCGACCGCAAGATGACGCGCATGCCGGTCGTGCCCGAAGGCGCAAAACGCTCGACCATGAACATCAACTCGATCCATGGCGGCCAGACGGAGGATTTCCGGCCCGGCCTGCCCTCGCCCAATGTGCCCGATTCCTGCCGGCTGACCATCGACCGCCGCTTTCTGCTCGAAGAGGAGCTCGCTACGGTCAAGAGCGAGGTGACCGATATCCTGGAACGGCTGAAGCGCGAGCGCAAAAAGTTCGACTACGAAATCCGCGATCTGATGGAGGTGCTGCCGCTGATGACCGAGCGCGATGCGCCGGTGGTTAAGGCTGTCGCGCAAGGCATCATGGAGATATTCGACCGCGAGCCGGATTACGTGATTTCGCCCGGCACCTACGACCAGAAGCACATCGCCCGTATCGGCCACATCTATGACTGCATCGCCTACGGCCCAGGCATTCTCGACCTCGCCCACCGGCCCGACGAATGGGTCGGCATTGCCGACATGCTGGACTCGGCAAAGGTGATGGCGATCGGCCTCGACGTTCTGCTGAGGGGCGCCGGCCCGCGATGATCCGGCCGTGGGCGGAAAAACATTCCTCCCGGCGTCGGCGGACGGTACGAAACGCAATTTACTCGGCGGCGAATTCACGCTTCTATCCGCCCGGGTTTGAGCACGTGTTTTAGATAGGGGAGTTGCACGATGAAATTGTGGAAAACCATCCTGGCCGCTGCGGCGCTGGTGTTGGCCGCCGGAACCTCGGCGATGGCCGCGCGCACCGACCTGGTCATCGGCATTACGCTCGAACCCCCGCATCTCGACCCGACCGCGGGTGCCGCCGCGGCGATCGACGAGGTGCTCTATGCCAATGTCTTCGAGGGCCTGACCCGCATCGGCCCGAACGGCGAAGTGCTGCCCGATCTCGCCGAAAGCTGGAGCATTTCCGACGACGGCAAGGTCTACATCTTCAAGCTGCATGCCGGCGTGAAATTCCATGACGGCAGCGACTTCAACGCCGACGACGTGAAATTCTCGCTCGACCGTGCCCGCGCCGACAATTCGGTCAACGCGCAGAAGGGCCTGTTCGCCGCCATCGACAAGGTCGAGGTCGTCGATCCCACGACGGTGACGGTGACGCTGAAGAACCCGCAAGGCTCGTTCCTCTACAATATGGGCTGGGGCGACGCGGTGATCGTGGCGCCTGAGACAGCCGACACCAACAAGGAAAAGCCTGTTGGTACCGGCCCGTTCAAGTTCCAGAGCTGGGCCAAGGGCTCATCGATCACGCTGGTCAAGTCGGACAATTACTGGGGCGCCCCGGTATTTCTCGACAAGGCCGAGTTCCGCATCATCCCGGATGCTGCCGCCGCCGTTCCGGCGCTGCTTTCCGGCGACGTCCAGGCCTTTCCGTTCTTCGACCCCGACAGCGTCGCCCAGGTCAAGGACGACCCGCGCTTCAAGGTGGTGATCGGCTCGACCGAGGGTGAAACCATCCTGTCGATCAACAACAAGAAGCCGCCCTTCGACAAGCTGCAGGTCAGGCAGGCGATTTCCTTTGCGCTCGATCGCAAGGCGATCATCGACGGCGCCTCGGCCGGCCTTGGCGTGCCGATCGGCTCGCACATGTCGCCCGCCAGCAAGGCCTATGTCGACCTCACCGGCCTCTATCCGCACAATGTGGAGAAGGCCAAAGAATTGCTGAAGGAAGCCGGCCTGGAGAATGGCTTCAAGGCGACGCTCAAGCTGCCGCCGCCCTCCTATGCGCGGCTTGGCGGCGAGATTATCGCCTCCGAGCTTCGCGAAGTCGGCATCGATCTCGAGATCATACCGGTCGAATGGGCGCAGTGGCTTGATCAGGTCTTCACCAAGAAGGATTACGACCTGACCATCGTTTCCCATACCGAGCCCAACGACATCGATATCTATTCGCGTAAGGACTATTACTTCAACTACGACAATCCGGCCTTCGACAAGATCATCGACGAGCTGAACCTTACCTCCGACGAGGCCAAGCGCATGACGCTGCTCGGCGAGGCGCAGAAGGTCCTGGCAGATGACGCCGTGGTCGGCTTCCTTTACGAGCTGCCGAAGGTCGGCGTCTGGGACGCCAAACTGCAGGGCCTGTGGGAAAACGCCCCGATCCAGGCCAACGACCTGACCAAGGTGAAGTGGACGGATTGAGCCGCTGCCAGAAGGGGCGAAAGTTGCACTCCGTCACACCCCCCTCTGTCCTGCCGGACATCTCCCCCTCTAGGGGGGAGATTGAGCCCTCACCGCCGCTTTCGCCAACCACTGGCGTTGCAAGGACAGTGCCGGCGTGGAAACTGCCAATCTCCCCCATTGAGGGGGAGATGTCCGACAGGACAGAGGGGGGTGGGCAGGAACGCAAGCTTCGCCCGGTTTTTGCATCCGGCAACACAGCGGTTCCTCAACGTCCATGACCGCCTATCTCCTCAAGCGCCTCACCATCGCCGTCGTCACGCTGGTTCTGGCCTCCATGGTGGTCTTTGCCGTGCTGGAGATCATTCCCGGCGACCCGGCGCGGCTGATGCTTGGCCTGAACGCCAGCGCCGACCAGATCGAATTGCTGCGCGACCAGATGGGACTCAACGCTCCCGTCGTGCTGCGCTATCTGCATTGGGCCGGCGGCTTGCTGAGCCTCGATTTCGGCCGTTCCTACACCTATTCGGTGCCGGTCATCGATCTGGTCCGTGAGCGCCTCGTCGTCTCGCTGCCGCTGGCGCTGATGGCGCTGGCGCTGTCCACCGTCATTGCCATTCCGGTCGGACTGTTTTCCGCCAGCCGGCGCGGCCGCGCCGGCGACACGATCGCGATGGGTGCCGCCCAGCTTGGCGTCGCCGTGCCCAATTTCTGGTTTGCGCTGATGCTGATCTATCTCTTTGCCGTCTGGCTGCGGCTGGTGCCTGGCGGCGGCTTTCCCGGCTGGAGCGCCGGCGTGTGGCCGGCACTGAAATCGCTGCTTTTACCGGCGGTCGCCCTCGCTCTGCCGCAGGCGGCGATCCTCGCCCGGGTCACCCGCTCGGCGCTGATCGAAGTGCTGAACGAGGACTACATCCGAACCGCCCGCGCCAAGGGCCTGCCCTATCGCCTTGTCTTGTGGCGGCATGCACTGCGCAACGCCATGATCCCGGTGGTCACCATTCTAGGCCTGCAATTCGCTTTCCTGCTTGCCGGCACCATCATCATCGAGAACGTCTTCTATTTGCCCGGCCTCGGCCGGCTAGTGTTCCAGGCAATCAACCAGCGTGACCTGATCGTGGTCGAGAGCGTCGTCATGCTGCTGGTTGCCGCCGTCATCGTCGTCAATTTCATTGTCGATCTCTCCTATGCGGTGGTCGATCCGCGCCTGAGAGGCCGGCAATGACGCTGCACATCGACATCCCCGACGAGAACCTTGCCGGCATCCTGGCCAAGGCGTTTCGAAACCGTTCGTTCCTCGCCGGCTTCGTCGTCACCACACTGGTGGCTGCGGTCGCGATCATCTCCTTCTTGTGGACACCTTACGACGTCACCAGGCTGGTCATTTCCGACAAGACCCAGGCGCCATCGCTGGCGCACTGGTTCGGCACCGACCATTTCGGTCGCGACATCCTGTCGATGATCATGGTCGGCGCCCGCAACTCGATTGCCGTGGCGTTGGTGGCGGTCGGCATCGGCATGGGCGTCGGCGTGCCGCTCGGCGCCTTTGCCGCGGCGCGCGGCGGCTTCGTCGACGACTTGCTGATGCGGCTGAACGACCTGGTCTTTGCCTTTCCGGCGCTGCTTTCGGCAATCATGATCACCGCCATCTTCGGGCCGGGCGCGTTCAACGCCATCATTGCCATCGGCATCTTCAACATCCCGGTGTTCGCGCGCGTCGCCCGGGCCGGCGCCCTGGCGATCTGGCCGCGCGAATTCATCCTCGCCGCCCGCGCCGCCGGCAAGAGCAGGACGCTGATCAGCATCGAACATGTGCTGCCCAACATCGCCACGCTGCTGCTGGTGCAAGGCACCATCCAGTTCGCGCTGGGCATACTGGCCGAAGCCGGGCTTTCCTATGTCGGGCTGGGCACGCAGCCACCGATGCCGAGTTGGGGCCGCATGCTGTTCGACGCCCAGACCCGCATGGTGGTGGCGCCGTGGATGGCGATCTTTCCGGGCATGGCGATCGTCGTCACCGTGCTTGGCCTGAATTTGCTTGGCGACGGAATTGCCGACATTCTCGACCCGAAATCGCGGCGGCAGCGATGAGCCTGCTCGAAATCGAGAATCTGTCGCTGGCCATCGGCGACACCGCTATCCTCAGAGACATCGAGCTTTCCGTCGCGCCGGGCGAAGTGATGGGGCTGGTTGGCGAATCCGGCTCCGGCAAATCGATGACGGCGCTCACGGTGATGCAGCTTCTGCCCTGGGCGGCGCACGCCAGCGGACGCATCACCTTCGACGGCATCGACATCCTTGCCGCCAGCGAGGACCAGATGTGCGCACTGCGCGGCGACGATATCGGCATGGTGTTCCAGGAACCGATGACGGCGCTCAATCCGGTCAAGACCATCGGCGAGCAGGTCGCCGAGGGTATTCGCTGGCACACCGGGGCGAGCCGCGCCGACGCCGAGGAACGGGCGCGAAAGATGCTCGACCGGGTCGGCTTGCCGGCAGCACAATTCCCGCTGACGCGTTATCCGCACGAACTCTCCGGCGGCCAGCGCCAACGCGTCGTCATTGCCATCGCCTGTGCGCTGAAACCCAAGCTGCTGATTGCCGACGAGCCGACGACGGCGCTCGACGTGGTGCTGCAGGCACAGATTCTCGACCTGCTGCGAGATCTCGTAGCGGAAAATCGCATGGGTCTTCTGCTCATCTCGCACGACCTCGCAGTGGTGACCGAGATGGCGGACCGCATCACCATCCTGCGCCATGGCGAGGTAATGGAGGCCGGCGATACGGCGCGCATCCTGTCCGAACAGCTTCATCCCTACACGCGACAGCTGGCGCAGGCCTCGATGCATGTGCCCGCGCGGGCCCGCACGCATGAGGTCGGCCAAGGCAAGCCTCTTCTTCAGGTAGACAGCGTGACGCGCGACTATCCGGCACGGCGCATATCGCTGCTCAAGCGGGGGGCTCCCATCCACGCCGTCGACGATGTCTCCTTCGCGATGGCGCCCGGCCAGTCGGTGGCGCTGGTCGGCCGCTCCGGTTGCGGTAAATCGACGCTCGCCCGCATGGTCCTGGCGCTGGACAAGCCGACGGCCGGTACGATCCGCTTCCGTGGCGACACCCTCACCGGCAAGAGCGAGGCGGAGCTGAAGCCGGCGCGGCGCGACATGCAGGTCGTGTTCCAGGACCCGTATGGTTCGTTCGACCCACGCCAGAAGGTCGAGAGGTTGGTGGCCGAGCCGCTGCATGTGCTGGAGAAGAAGCCGGCGCCCGCGGCGCGGCGCGAGATGGTGGCGCATGCGCTGCACGAGGTCGGCCTCTCACCAGGCGACATGGACAAATACCCGCACGAGTTTTCGGGCGGCCAGCGCCAGCGCCTGTCGATCGCCCGCGCCATCATCACCCGGCCGAAGCTGGTCGTCGCCGACGAGCCGGTGTCGGCACTCGACGTCTCGATCCGCGCCCAGATCCTCGATTTGTTCGCCGAGCTCAACCAGAAGCTCGGCATCGCCTATCTGTTCATCACCCATGATCTGACCGTCGCCCGCGCCATCACCGACGAAGTGATGGTCATGCATGACGGCAAGATCGTCGAGCGCGGCAGGACAAGCGAAGTGCTCGACCACCCGCAATCCGAAGCCGCCAAGGCGCTGGTCGCCGCCGCTCCCGATTTGCATCGGGCAATTGCGAAACGGCTGCAGGAACAGGGGTGAGCAGCGACCCGTTAGACTAGTCTTACGACTTCACCACATCGGCCGGGCTGATGTCGAGCAGGTCGAGCGTGCGGCGCAGCAGCTGCATCTCGCTCCCGGCGAGTTGCGAATCGGCCTTGGCGATCTCGGCCATGTGACGGGCGAGCAGCTTGCGCCGCTCGACGTCGAGGTCGCGAAACTGGGCGACGGCCTGCGAGCCGTTGGTCTCGTAGCCGAAATCGTTGAGGTATTCGATGACGCTGTCGATGCTGGTTTCGGGAATGCCGAAGGCGTCCCGGCAGATACGCCTGAAGGCGGTCATTTCGCTTTCGCTGACCGACCCATCGGCCAGGATCATGCGGAACAGCATCAGCAGCTCCGCCGACAGCACCGGATCGTCCGCCACCTTGCGCACGCCGGGATCGCCGTCGAAAATCGAGCGTATCTGGTCCAGCAATCCCATCGCCGTCAGCCCTTCCGATTCGTCGGGAAGGTAGCGCGGAATCGGCTTGGCGCAAACGGGGTGCGAATGGTGGAACCCGCCATATTTTCTCGCCGGAAACTGCCGGCCAATCTGGCAAGCCCGCTGCGTGGGCTCATTGGTGTGTGACCGCGCGACTGATACTATGCCGCTGTACGAATCATGTTGAGGAGGGACCGAACATGAATCTCAGTGCGCCTACCCAGCTTATTTTCATCATATCCCTTGTCATCGCCATCATCGGCGTTCTCGCCGCGCTTGGCGTTCTTGCTTTCATCCCTTTGAATGCCGCGTGGATTGTCGTCATCGCCTACATCGTGCTGGCCGCGGGCTGCCTTATGCGCGGCGATAAAAAACCACGCCCACAAAATTCACAATCTCCGCCACCCCGCCGCGCCCGCCAAAACGCGGGGCGCTTTTGATTCTGCAGGATGGTCTGTTAGAATTCCTGGACGAGGGAAAGCACATGCCCGCCAGCGAAGACGGCAGCCGCCACGACGGCCCAGGGCTCGATCGGTTCGAGATGGTGCGGCGCGCGCCCGGTCATAGGCTTCAGGGCGCCGTCACTGACATATGCGGCTTTCGCGAAACCATGCCAGGCCATTTCCGCGCCGTCGAATATGCCTCGCTGACCGTGCCGCTGGTCATCAGCTTTGCCGAACCCTTTGCCATCGGGCTCGGCAAGGACCCGAGCGACAATGACCGCTTCGCCAGTTTTGCCGCCGGCCTTTATGCCGGCCCGGTGGTGATCGAATCCTTCGGCGGCGCCTGCTGTGTGCAGATCAATTTCACCCCGCTCGGCGCCCGTCGCTTCTTCGGCCGGCCGATGAGCGAACTGACCGACCGCATGGTCGGCCTGGATGACGTGCTCGGCGTCGAAGGCATCGCGCTTCGCGAAAGGCTTGGCAATGCGCCGGATTGGAGCTCACGCTTCGCCATCGCCGAGGTCTTCGTCGCCGATCGGTTGGCAACCGCAGGCCGCACTCAAGCCGAAATGGTCTGGGCCTATGAGACGATCGTCTCGACGCGTGGGCGGATCCGCATCTCGACGCTGGCCGAAAAGCTTGGCTGGAGCCGCAAGCATCTTAACGGAAAATTTTCGGACGCGGTCGGAACCGGCCCAAAAACGCTGTCGCGAATTGTCCGCTTCAACCATGCGCTTGGCCTGTCGAGACGGGCCAACAGCGATTGGGCCGACATTGCCGCCGACTGCGGCTATGCCGATCAGGCGCATCTGGTGCGCGAGTTTCGCGACCTCGCAGGCGTCACGCCGACGACTGTCGCCGCGAGGTAACATTTCTTCAAGACGCGCAACCGGCCTTCGCCCAGACTGGGTTGATCGACCAACACAGCGAAGGAGATTGCCATGCCGAACACCACCGAAGCACCGCGGCTTTACCCGGCGCTGCGCTACCGAAATGCCGGCAAGATGATCGACTGGCTGTGCGAGGCTTTCGGCTTCAGCGTCCACGCCCGCTACGGCGAAGGCGACGTGGTGCACCATGCCGAACTCGCATTCGGCTCCTCGATCATCATGCTCGGCACGGCCCGCGACGATGCCTATGGCAAGATGGTCGGCGCGCCCGGCTCGGGCGGCGGCAAGTCGATCTATGTCGCGGTCGCTGACGCCGACGCGGCATACGCGCGGGCAAAAACCGCCGGCGCCGAGATTCTGGAAGAGCTCACCGACCGCGACTATGGCAGCCGCGAATTCATCTGCCGCGATCCGGAAGGCAACGTCTGGTCGTTCGGCACCTACTGGCCGAAGGCTGACGAGCCCGCCAGCTAACGCGCCAGCCCGAAAATCGCGTCGCAGTCGAGGTGGGTTTCCAGCTCGGCTGCGATCTCGTCCAGTGCCCGTTCGACCTCGGCGCGGTAGTCGATGCCGCCGCCCTTGACGCCGAGGCTTTCGAGGAATTTCGCCCGGAAGGCATCGGCGGAAAACAGCCCGTGCATATAGGTGCCCAGCACCTTGCCGTCGGCCGAGATAGCGCCGTCATCGATGCCGTTGATAACGGCGGACGGCCGCAGCGTGTCTGGACCGGTGGTGCGGCCGAGATGGATCTCGTAGCCCTCGAGCGGCAGATCGAATTGCACCGAGCGCGCGCTGACGTTGCGCACCGTCTTTTCCGGGTCCATCACCGTTTCGACGTCGAGCAGCCCGAGGCCTTGCGTCTCGGTAACGCTGCCCTCGATGCCGTCGGGATCGCGCACGACATGGCCGAGCATCTGGAAGCCGCCGCAAATGCCGACGATATGGCCACCGCGCTTCCTGTGCGCGGCAAGGTCGCGGTCCCAGCCGTTCTCGCGGAATTTCAGGAGATCGCCGATCGTCGACTTCGAGCCGGGAATGATCACCAGACCCGCATCTTCGGGCAAGTGCTCACCAGGCGGCACGAACACCACCTCGACCTGCGGTTCGGCCTTGAGCGGGTCGAGATCGTCGAAATTGGCGATGCGCGAGAGCACCGGCACGGCGACCTTCAGCGCGCGCTTCTCGCCTGACGCCAGCCGTTCGAGCACAACGGAATCTTCAGATGGCAGCCGCGCCGCCGCCTTCAGCCACGGCACGACACCAAAACAGCGCCAGCCGGTGAACTTTTCGATCGCCTCGATGCCGTCGTCGAATAGCGAGACATCGCCGCGGAACTTGTTGATGAGATAACCGACGATCATGCGCCGGTCCTCGTCCGGCAGGATCAGATGGGTGCCCGCGACCGAGGCGATGACGCCGCCGCGATCGATATCGCCGACCAGGATCACCGGCACGCCGGCGCGCGTCGCGAAGCCCATATTGGCAATGTCGCGGCTCCTGAGATTGATCTCGGCCGGCGATCCCGCGCCCTCGACGATGACCAGATCGGCGCCCTCGCCGACCTTTGCCCAGGAGTCCAGCACGGCATCCATAAGCCGGCCCTTCAGCGCCTGGTAGTCGCGCGCCCGCGCCTCGCCGAACACCTTGCCCTGCACGACGACTTGAGCGCCGATATCGGTTTGCGGCTTGAGCAGCACCGGGTTCATGTGGATGGTCGGCGGCACGCCGCAGGCGATCGCCTGCAGCCATTGGGCGCGGCCGATCTCACCGCCGCCTGAAACGCCTGGAATATCGGCGACGGCCGCGTTGTTCGACATGTTCTGCGGCTTGAACGGCCGCACTTTCAGCCCACGGTTCCTAGCCGCGCGGCACAGCCCGGCGACGAGCACCGTCTTGCCGACATCCGAACCCGTGCCCTGCAGCATGATCGCCTTGGCCATGTCAGCCCCTGCCCTGCGCAACGGTTGCGGTGATCGTCGACTTGGCTGCCAACGGGCCGCCGCGCCAGAGATAGAGCGCCAGCAGCGGCTCCTTGCCGGTGCGCATGGCGTGGCTGACGTCAGAGGCATGGTGGATCACCTCGCCCGCCGCTCGAAGGCGAAAACCGCCATCGCCCATGCGCCATTCGGTGCCGCCGGTCAGCGGGATGTAGATCTCCTCCGCGACGTGGTGGTGATCGGGGTAGACGATGTCGGGTCCAAGGATCAGCAGACCGCCCGCGACCTCTTCATTGACGAAATGGCCGCGTGTGCCGAACACCTCCAGCCAGCCATAATTCTCCATGAAAATCCTGCCGAAATCCGCCTCGCCATAGGTCTGGCCCCAGTGCAGATCGCCACGACGCTCCGCAACCAGCCGCGCCAACGGCTTGGCGGCAGCGGGAACGAGTTCGACGATGCGGTCGAGCTGGTGCAGGCAAGCGATCGGATGCGGCTCGAGCCGACGCGCCGGCATGGCCCAGCCGATCCGGGCCACGGCATCGCGCACCAGCGCATCGTCGAACGTCTGGAGATAGGCCTGGAAGCGTCCAAGCAGTTCGTCGAAATTTGTCGTCACACTTTGCTCCAAAGCGCATTCGCGCACAGCGGCTGCGCAGATAGTTAGATCGAGACGGTCGGGTTGCGCGGCGGCATCATTGGTCTAGATTGGACGGCGCGCAAAGCCAAAAACGACAGGCCAGCAGGCCGGAAACATCAGGGAGCACGCCATGGATGCCGCTGTCGATGCGGGCACCAGCCAGTTCGAACTCAACGAGGACCAGCGCGCCATCCAGGAGATGGCCGAGGCCTTCGCCGCCGACCGTGTGGCGCCGAACGCACTCGACTGGGATCGCAACAAATATTTCCCCGCCGATGTGATCCGCGAGACAGGCCCGCTCGGCCTTGGCGGCATCTATGTCCGCGACGATGTCGGCGGCTCAGGGCTCGGCCGGCTCGACGCCGTGTTGATATTCGAGGCGCTTTCGCGTGCCGATCCGGCGTTTTCCGCCTTCATCTCGATCCACAACATGGCGGCATCGATGATCGACCGCTTCGGCAGCGACGAGCAGCGCCGCCGCTTCCTGCCGAAGCTGACCTCGATGGAATGGCTGGCCAGCTACTGCCTGACCGAGCCGGGCTCGGGCTCGGATGCGGCGGCGCTGAAGACGCGCGCGGTCAAAAGCGGCAGTGACTATGTGCTAAATGGCGCCAAACAGTTCATCTCGGGTGCTGGCGACAGCGACATCTACATCGTCATGGCGCGCACCGGCGCCGACGGACCGAAGGGCATTTCCACCTTCGTCGTGCCGAAGGACGCGCCCGGCCTGTCCTTCGGCGCCAACGAGCACAAGATGGGCTGGCACATGCAGTCGACCCGCCAGGTCGTCTTCGAGGATTGCAAGGTGCCGGCCGAAAATCTTTTGTCGGCTGAAGGCGCCGGTTTCGGCATCGCCATGGCCGGGCTCGACGGCGGCCGGCTGAACATCGCCGCCTGCTCGCTCGGCGGCGCGCAATCGGCGCTCGACAAGGCGCTCACCTACACCGCCGAGCGCAAGGCTTTCGGCTCGAAGATCAACGAGTTCCAGGCGCTGCAGTTCAAACTCGCCGACATGGAGACCGAACTGCAGGCAGCGCGCATCTTCCTCTACACCGCCGCCTCGAAGCTCGACTGCAAGGCGCCGGATGCCTCGAAATGGTCGGCAATGGCCAAGCGCTTCGTCACCGATACCGGCTTCAACGTCGCCAACGACGCCCTGCAACTGCATGGCGGCTACGGCTATCTGCACGATTACGGCATCGAGAAGCTGGTTCGCGACCTGCGCGTCCACCAAATCCTCGAAGGCACCAACGAAATCATGCGCGTCATCATCGCACGCGCGCTGATCGGACGTTAAGGCAGTAGGCAGTAGGCAGAAAGATGACCGGCAAGATCAATTCGTATAAGGATCTTATCGTATGGCAGCAGGCGATGGATCTGGCCGTCACAACCTACTCCCTGACCAAGGCATGGCCAAAAGAGGAATTGTATGGGTTGACCAGCCAAATCCGCAGCTCGGCAACCTCTATTCCTGCAAACATCGCGGAAGGTTATGGCCGAGACAACAGAGGCTCCTATCAGCAATTTCTCAGGATAGCGCAGGGGTCGCTGAAGGAGTTCGAGACGCACCTCCAGATCGGTGAACGCATTGGCCTTGCTACGCATGATCAAGCTTATCACGTGCTTTTAGCAACCGAGGGCATCGGAAAAATGCTTCGCCAACTTATTAGCAAACTTGCGCCCGAATAGGTCGCCTACTGCCTACTGCCTACTGCCTACTAAACCACGGAGCGCCATTATGACCACCATCGCCTTCATCGGCCTCGGCAATATGGGCAATCCGATGGCCGCCAATCTGGTCAAGGCCGGGTATGCCGTGCACGGCTTCGACCTGGTGCCGGAAAACCTCGTCATCGCCAGAGAACACGGCGTCGTCATCATGGCCAATGCCGTTGCAGCGGTGAAGGATGCCGATGCGGTCATCACCATGCTGCCGGCGGGCAAGCATGTCCTGTCGGTTTACGCAGACATCGCGGCCAAGGCGAAAAAAGGCGCGCTGTTCATCGATTCCTCCACCATCGACGTCGAGTCGGCCCGAAAGGCCCATGCCATCGCCGCCAAGCACGGGTTGCTGACGATCGACGCGCCGGTTTCCGGCGGCACCGGCGGTGCGGCGGCCGGCACGCTGACCTTCATGGCCGGCGGTTCGAAGGACGCCTTCGCCAAGGCCGAACCAATCCTCAAGCCGATGGCCGGCCGCATCGTTCATTGCGGCGACGACGGCGCCGGACAGGCGGCGAAGATCTGCAACAACATGATTTTGGGCATTTCGATGATCGGTGTTGCCGAGGCCTTCGTGCTGGCGGAAAAGCTTGGCCTGTCGCACCAGGCGCTGTTCGACGTCGCCTCGACCTCGTCCGGCCAGTGCTGGTCGCTGACCACCTACTGCCCGGTGCCCGGCCCGGTGCCGACATCGCCCGCCAACAATGGCTATAAGCCTGGGTTCGCAGCGGCGCTGATGCTGAAGGATTTGAAACTGTCGCAGGAGGCCGCACAGAGCGTCGGTGCGGCAACGCCGCTCGGCGCCGAGGCAGCCCAGCTCTATGCGTTGTTCAACGCACAGGGAAATGCCGGCGCCGACTTTTCCGGCATCATCAATTTCCTGCGCGGTGACCCGGCGTAAGCTCCAATTTCGTAGTTTTCGATCTGCCCAAAGCGGAAAGTCGGCAAATTTAGGTTTGCTTAAGCTCTTGCTAACCCTGCAGTAACGATGTGCGTTTAAAACGGATTGCGAGGCGGACATCCGCCCGGCGCTCCGGATCAGGTCTCGCGTACCGGAGCCCGTAAGTTTCGCCGTAAGTTTCGCAAGTGTATTGTTGGCGAAGCGCCATGCGTATCTGGCAAAGCCGCGTTCCGATGGAGCGCGGTTTTTGCGTTTCGCATTCTTCAAGGACAAGGCGATCGCCCTGGCGCGACTCCAGATGATCGTCGGCCTCGTGGCGGCGGTCCTGACCTACGTTGACGACCGACGCGTCAGCTGCGCTACTTGCGTGCGAGTAAGACGTGAGCCTCTTGGGGGAATATCAGCTCCCCTCCAGTTGAATAGATTGCCAGCGAAGAACTGAGATCAGCCGTGATCGCTGCGATGACGGCGTCCCGATGTCCGGCCTCCATTCCGCTGACCAGCCCAGCCTGCGGAGTCGCTGCCAGCTGTAATCGCACATATTGCTTTGACGAGGGGAACCGGATGTTCTGTGTCGTCGTGTGGATGGTCACCTGACGAAATCCCGCCCCGGCCACCAATCGGTAAAGCTCGTCCGCATCGGCGAGTGAATGCTCGGACCGTTTCGTTGCCGAAGCGCCCGGACCGAGGTGTCGATCCAAGGCATCCGCCAACGCCTTTGCCGCGGGAGTGTGCTCGATAGCGCTGAAAACGTTTAAGACCAGTCGGCCGTCAGGCACCAGAACCCGGAACATCTCACGTAGCGCACTCGATCGGTCCGGAAAAAACTGCAGTCCGAGCTGGCAAAGAACCAAATCAAAGGTGGAGTCAGGAAACGGCATTTCGAGCGCGCTTCCCTCGTGCCAGTCGATACGCGGTCCAGCACCTCTCGGGAGCGAGCGAGCAACGGCAAGCATGCCCGTGTTGATGTCGAGGCCGACGACCTGCCCATTTCCCATACGCTCGGCCGCCGAGCGTGCCACCACGCCGGTGCCGCAAGCTACGTCCAGAATCCGCTCACCAGATTGAGGCGCAGCACGATCCAAAAGGTCGGCAGCCCACTGGGCTGTGATTGCCGGGACCAGATAGCGCTCGTAGAGTTCCGCAGCGCTGCCTTCCAGCTGCCACTGCTCTTGCTGGGCCATTGCGCCCTCCCGGACCAGCCGTTCGGGCAACGGGCCGATCGGCGCTTCAAGCAGCCATCTTAAAGCACGTGTCTGTCGACTAGCAACCGGACCGGGAAACATGGATACAGAGCAGATCGCTAGGACGATCCGCCCGCCACCCTAACGAGACCTTTACTGCTGCTCGTTTCCATCGACGAGACGAATGGCAACATTCCGTCCACAGCCGAATCCAAACCGAGGAACCATCGGCCTTTCGGATCACTTGTTGAAGTCGACAGAACACGTCTCTGGTCGATAGCGTGGACAACGCGTTTGAGGAATTCTTGGCCGCCGGCGGTGAGACTGTGCAACCGCCATTCGAGATCGCGGTCGGACGGTGCGCCCGTGTCCGCGATCCTTTCGGCAACATAGTTGTGATCTTGGACCAATCGAAAGGGAGGTTGGTCACTGACGCGAAGGGGCACGTCATCGGTGTCAAGGCGGGCCAGTGATCACGCGTGGTCGTCGATACCGCCAACAGCCTCGCCTGGCGAACTCTTCGCCATAAAGCGGCATTCAAACTCCGGGCGCCCGATTACCGGACGCCCGGCGATCGTTCCATCTTACCGCTTGCGCAAATCTGCTTCGGCCAGGTCGAGCGCCCTCGCGATGCGGTCGCAGGCCATGTCGATCGTCTCGCGCGTCCAGATCAGCGGCGGTGACAGGATCATCGTGTCGCCGGTGGCGCGCAGCATCATCCCTTGCGCAACCGCGTGGTCGCGAACCATCACCGCCGCGCTGCCGGCCGGCAGGAAGCGCTCCTTGGTTGCCTTGTCCTTGACGATCTCGATCGCTCCCATCAGCCCGAACGAGCGCACCTCGCCGACCAGGTCGTGCCCGCCGAGACGTTCCTGCAAAGCCCTGGCGAAGTAAGGCCCGGTGTCGTTCCTGACGCGCTCGACCAGACCCTCGCGCTCGATGATCTCGAGGTTCTTCAGCGCCACCGCGCAGGCCACCGGGTGCCCGGCATAGGTGTAGCCGTGATAGAATTCGCCGCCCTTTTCGACCAGCGTCGCCGCGATGCGGTCGCCGACCAGCAGCGCCGACAGTGGCTGATAGCCGGAGGTCAGCGCCTTGGCCGTGGTGATGGTGTCGGGCTCGACATCGAAGGCTTGTGCCGCGAACCACTCGCCGGTGCGGCCATAGCCGGTGATGACCTCGTCCAGCATCAGCAGGACATCGTATTTGCGGCAGATGCGCTGCACCTCCGGCCAATAGCTCATCGGCGGGATCTTCACCCCGCCCGCCCCCATCACCGGCTCGCCGATAAAGGCGGCCACTTTGTCGGCGCCGGCTTCGAGTATGGCGTCCTCGACGGCCTTTGCCGCGCGCAGGCCGAAATCATGGTCGCTTTCGCCGGGCAGTGCCAGCTCATAGGCATAGGGCATCATTACATGGACGATGTTGGGCACGGCGCCGCCGAGCTGCTTGTGCATCAAATCCATGCCGCCGAGCGAGGCGCCGGCGATGGTCGAGCCGTGGTAGCCCATCTTGCGCGAGATGATGCGGTTCTTCTCGGGCCTGCCTTCCAGCACCCAATAGTGACGGACCAGACGCAGCGCCGTGTCGTTGGCCTCCGAACCGGACGAGCCGTAGAACACCTGGTTGATGTGCCTTGGCGCGATCTCCGCCAGCTTTTTCGACAGCAGAACCGGCGTCGGCGTCGAGCATTTGAAGAAGGAGTTGTAGTAGGGCAATTCCTTCATCTGGGCGTAGGCGGCGTCGGCCAGCTCGTCGCGGCCATAGCCGACATTGACGCACCACAGCCCGGCCATGCCGTCGAGGATTTCCGTCCCTTCGGCATCGTAGATGAACGGCCCGTTGGCGTGGGTGATGATCCGCGAGCCGGTCTCGCGCATCTCTTTGTGGTCGGTGAACGGATGAAGGTGATGCGCGGCATCGATCTGCTGAAGCTGCTTCAGCGAATAATTCTGGTAGGTCATATCTGGTCTTTCCTCTTGAACCAATCCGGCTGCTTTCGCGCCGGGGCGGATTCGTCAGAGGACAGCGGGCGGCGAATAGCCGATGCGGGCGCACAGCCGCAACAGCTCGGCGCGAAGCGTGCGCGACGACGGCGTCACCGCGACCCCAAATGCGCAACCCGATTTCGCCAGCCGAGCCATGCATGCACCTTAGGCTGCCTCGAGCCCTCAGTTCAAGCCGTGCCGGTCAAGCGACGCCGGTCAATTGGTGCCAGTCAGGGCCCGTTGCAGGAAGACGTACTTCATCGCCGCCTGTGTGGCCTGCGGCCGCCGATCGCCGCGTCCACCATGGCCGCCCTCGGTCTCCTCGAAGAACAGCGTCTTGCCGTGGCCGGCCGCCTGCAGCCGTGCCGCCATCTTGCGGGCATGCCCGGGATGGACACGATCGTCGGCGGTCGAGGTCGTCAGCAACACCGGCGGATAGGCTGCATCCGTGTCTACATGCTGGTAGGGCGAATAGGCGGCGAGCCAGGAAGCCTCTTCCGGTTTCGCCGGATCGCCATACTCGGCCATCCATGACGCGCCGGGCGGCAGTTCGGTGTAGCGCAGCATATCGAGCAGCGGCACGTCGATGATCACCGCGCCGAACAATTCCGGGTGCTGGGTCAGCGAGACGCCGGTCAGCAAGCCACCATTCGATCCGCCCTGGATGCCCAGCGTGGCCGGTGTGGCGATGCCGCGTTTGACCAGATCTTGCGCCACGGCGGCGAAATCGTCGAAGGCATTCTGGCGATTGGCCTTGAGCGCCGCCTGATGCCAGTTCGGGCCGAACTCGCCACCGCCGCGGATGTTGGCCTGCACATAGGCATTGCCCTTCTCCAGCCACAGCCTGCCGCGCACGCCGGCATAGCCGGGCAGCAGCGGCACTTCGAAGCCGCCGTAGCCGTAAAGCAATGTCGGCACGGGTCCATGCAAGTCGCGCCGCCTGACGACGAAATAAGGGATCATCGTGCCATCCTTCGAGCGTGCCTCGAACTGTTCGGAGACCAGGGACGACGCATCGAAGCGCGCCGGCTGCGATTTCACCGCTGCCAGCGTCGCCGCATTGTCGTCCGACCAGATGATCGAGCTCGGCGTCAGGAAATCGGTGAAGGAAAAGGAGACGCTGGAACCGAAATGCTCGGCATGGCTGATGCCGACATTGCCGTTTTCGGGCAACGCCACGGGCTTGAACTCCCAGCCGCTGTCGCTGCGCGCGCCGGCAACGACCTTGCCGCGCACATTGTCCATCAAATTGATGAACAGCCGGTCCTGCGTGCGGGCAATACCGGCGATCGAGACACGGTGCGCCGGCTCGAGCACGGTATCGAGGGATCCGAATAGCCCGGTTTCGATCCAGCGCTCGAAATCGAGTGAATAGAGCCCGTCGGGCTTGCACAGCGTGCCGTCCGGCGCCGTCCATGGGGTACGCACGCCGAAGACGAACTGGCCCTTGAACAGCGCTGTATCGGTGGCGTCGTCCGGCAACGGGATCCGCCTGTTTTCGCCGGAAGGCAGCCGCAGGAAACTGTGCGAGGCGAAGAAGTCGATGGTCCGGACGAGGAAGACATGACGCTTGTCGCCGTCGAATTCGACGGACCCGCCGGCGGCAAGATCCTGCTTCAGCGCCTCGAAGATCGGCATCGCCGCTTCCAGTGGCGCGCCGCGCCGCCAAAGCTTGACCACGCGCGGATAACCGGACTGGGTCTTGTCGTCCTCCTCGAAGGCGGCGGAAACGATGACTGTATCCTCGTCCAGCCAGCTAAAGCTCGATTTCGAGGCAGGAGCGCGAAAGCCGCCATCGACGAACGATCTGCTTTCGATATCGAATTCGCGCATCTCGCTGGCATCGCCGCCATCCGGCGACAGGCTGAGCAGGCAGCGGCTGAAGTCGGGGTAAAGTCGGCTGGCGCCGCTGAACACCCATTTCACCCCCTCTTTCGCCGCCAGACTGTCGAAGTCGATGATCGTCTGCCATTCCGGCTTGTCGGTCTTGTAGGAGGCGACCGTGGTGCGCCGCCAGAGGCCGAGTACGTTCGTCCGGTCCTGCCAGAAATTATAGACATAGCCGTTGATAGCGGCCCCGACGGCGATGTTATCCTCGGCCGTCATCAGGTCGAGCGCCGTCTCGAACGACGTCCGATAGGACGGATCACCCTGCAGCTCCCCGACCGTGATCGCATTTTGGCGATGCACCCAGTCGAGGGCCTGCTTGCCTCGTCTGTCCTCCAGCCAGAGAAAGGGGTCTTTTGTCTCGCCGGCTGAACCTGGCTGCTTTTGAGTGATCGGCTTGGTCATGCGGTCTCCAAAAATTCGTCAGGCTCGGTGCCACAAACATCGGCATGGCGCTACCGACATTCAACCGGAACACGTAAATACGAATGGTCGGAGATTGCCATGACAAGGCTCTCTGCATGGACTGCGAGGAACCTCATGCAACGTCTGTACATTGCGACTGAGAAGTTTGATCCATCCCATGGCACGGGATGGGACAAATACATGGAGTGGTCGGGCCTCACCCAATTGACAGAGGTCGTCTCTCTCGACGGCATGCTGTGCCCGACCGCACTTGGGGAGATAAAGGATAGCTACTGGCCCTACATCGTGAACGAAGATTTCATGCTGGATTTCTTCGTGGATCTGGAGTTTTTGCGTTCGCAATTGACCGATACGAGCAACCTTAACATCCTTGGCGTAATCCGAAGTCCTTCGGCGGATCTGCGCTCATTCGCTTGGGACGAGTTCACCTTCATCGGCTATGATCTGCTCGACAAGAACGTCGACATCAGCGCATTGACCAATTGCGGTGGTTTCCCCGACGTCTTCGCCAACGAAGAGCTATCCTGCGTTGGGCTGATAGACGACTTTGATCGCGCCGTTGAGATTCAGGAATTGCTGCACAAGACGCATCCCGAAGAACGCCACGCCGACTGTGACCTCTGGGCGGTCTTCAGGCGGCAAGACAATTGAGGATCTCAGCATCCGGTCGGAATCTCACACCATCCGCCGCCGCATGACGGTTGTAGTCGCCAGCGCCAGGCAAATGGCACCGAGCGTCATTGGCAGGCCGCCGGCGCCAACAACATCCATGGCGCTGCCCGCCAGCGGCGGCACGGCGATGCCGCCGACGCCCCACATCAGCGAGAAGGCGGCGTTGCCGGCGACCAGTGCCGAGCCGGTGAACCGCTCGCCGAGTTCGATGATCGACATCGTGTAAATGCCGTAGGAAACCGCGCCCCAGATGAAGACGCACGGCCATATCAGCGGCGTCTCGATGAGAACCGGCAGCAGCACGCATCCGAGCACCGTCACCGAAACACAGATGAACCGCACCAGCCGCGCCGTCAGCCGCTCCGCCAGCAAGCCGAGCGGCACCTGCATAGCGATATTGCCGGCGATCATCACTGAAAGCAGCGCCGACATGCGCGCTTCGGCGATGCCGTAATGCGTTCCATAGACCGGCAGCAAGGCGAGCACCGCCTGTTCAAAACCGGCGGCCACGATCACCGCCGATAACAACAGCCAAGCCTGCGGCACGAACCCCAGCACCGAAACCCGGTGTCCGCTCTCGTCGACCCTCGGCAGCCGTGCCAGCACAGAGGCCAGGCAGGCGCCGCAAAACAGGAATGCGCCGATGCCGACCAGAAACGGCGGCCATCCCTCGGTGCCGACGGCAAGCAGGCACAGCGGCCCCGCCGCAAAGCCCGCCGAAATGATCGTCGAATAGATGCCCATGACGCGGCCGCGGCGTGCCGGCGGCGCCAGTGCGATCACCCAGACTTCGCTCAGCACGTAGAGCGGGTTGGTGACGGCGCCGATCAAAAAGCGCAGCGGAAACCACAGATAGACATTTTGCGTCCAGCCGATCAGCGCCAGCACCAGCGCGGAAAGTGCCGCGCAAGTAAGCGCGGTGCGCCCTGCCCCGAAACGCCGCGCCAGCGCCGGAACCAGCGGCGAAGAGACGATGAAGCCGATCGGCGTCATTGCCGCCGACAGGCCGATCATCGCCGGCGAGACGCCCTGGCGCTGCAGGATGAAGCTCAACAGCGGATAGCTCAGCCCTTGCGCGATGGCGAACACCGAGACGGTGGCGATCACGCCGGTGATCGCCGCCCATTGCCCTATTTCGCCGCTGCTTTGTTCCGCCCGGTCCATGATGGAGGATTAGCGTTTCGGTTCCGTCGCGGTAAGCACCGGCAACGAAAACCGCTTGCGCCAGCCGGAACGCGATCAAGAGGCTGGCGATCCCGCCGGCTGCCCCCAGGGCATGTCGCTTCCCTCGTCCTAGTGGTCGCCGCCTCCGCAATGGCCGGACGGCCGACAGTCCATTATGCCGCCGCATTGCCGCAGCGTACGAGGACTATCATGACCGCCGCCCTTCAGCCCGCCGAACCGGCACTGGCAAACGACCGCGTCCGTCGCGGCGGCCGCGCGGGGAAGCGTGCCGGCGGATCGGCGGCGTTCGAGCAGCCGCCGTTTCGGCAGTTGAAGAACCCGCTGGCACCGACCCGGCTGGTTTCCGACGACGAGCTGGAATCCATCCATCTCGCCTCTCTGCGCGTGCTCAGGGAAATCGGCGTCGACGTGCTGCATGACGAAGCCCGGCGCATCATGAAGGCGCATGGCGCCGATGTCCGCGAAGGCAGCGAGCGGGTGCGCTTCGACAGCGACATGATCCTGGAACTGGTTGCCCATTGCCCGCCGGAATTCACCATCCACGCCCGCAATCCGGCGCACAATGTACGCTTCGGCGGCGATAATCTGATCATCTCGATGATGGCGTCGGCACCCAATTGCTCAGACGTCGACCGCGGCCGCCGGCCAGGCAACCAGCAGGACTACCGCAACTTCCTCAAGCTTGCGCAGATGCACAACATATTGAACTGCACGGGCGGCTATCCGGTCGAGCCGATCGACATCCATCCGTCCGTACGCCACCTCGAATGCATCCGTGACCTCGCCACGCTGACCGACAAGATGTTCCACATCTATTCGCTCGGCAAGGAACGCAACGTCGACGGCATCGAGATCACC
This sequence comes from Mesorhizobium sp. WSM4830, assembly GCF_055811495.1. Lineage (NCBI taxonomy): Bacteria > Pseudomonadati > Pseudomonadota > Alphaproteobacteria > Hyphomicrobiales > Phyllobacteriaceae > Mesorhizobium > Mesorhizobium sp. WSM4830. Next base: position 173,341 of record NZ_JBVVQI010000008.1, read on the forward strand.
AGGATCGCGCGCGGCATCAGCCATGAGCAGTTGCTCGCAGAGCCGTCGGTATTCACCATCATCAACACCAATTCACCGCTCAAGCTCGACCTGCCGATGATGGAAGGCATTATCCAGATGTCGAGCAAGGGTCAGGTGGTCATCGTGACGCCGTTCACCCTGTCCGGCGCCATGGCGCCGGTGACGATTGCCGGCGCGCTGGTGCAACAAAATGCCGAGGCGCTGTCCGGCATCGCCTTTGCGCAGATGGTGCGCAAGGGCGCGCCTGTCGGCTACGGCGGCTTCACCTCGAATGTCGACATGAAGTCCGGCGCGCCGGCCTTCGGCACGCCGGAATATATGAAGGCGCAGCTGGTCGGCGGCCAGCTCGCCCGCCGCTACAACATCCCCTACCGCACCTCAAACACCTGCGCCGCTAACACGGTCGATGCGCAAGCCGCCTATGAAAGCGTGTTTTCGCTGTGGGGCGCCATCCAGGGTGGCGGCAATCTGATGATGCATGCGGCCGGCTGGCTCGAAGGCGGCCTGCGCTGCTCCTACGAAAAGACCATCCTCGATATAGACCTGTTGCAGATGGTCGCCGAGTTCCTGACGCCGCTCGATCTTTCCGAGGAAGCGCTCGGTTTCGACGCCATCCAGTCGGTCGGCCCCGGCGGCCATTTCTTCGGCACCCAGCACACGCAGGACCGCTACAAAACCGCGTTTTACGCGCCAATCATTTCCGACTGGCGCAATTTCGAGAGTTGGGCGGAGGCCGGATCGCCGACCGCGCTCGAAAAGGCCAATCGCATCTGGAAGGAACGGCTGGCGTCCTATGAAGAGCCTTACATGGATCAGGCAATCCGCGAGGAGCTCAACGCCTTCGTCGACAAGCGCCGGGCTGAAGGCGGCGCGCCGACCGATTTTTGATCATTGGTTTGATGAACAGTCGACCCCCACTTCGTCTTGATGGCAGGCTGGCCGGAAACATCGCCGTATCCGATCTTCGCTTTGTTTTCGCGCCCCGCTCACTCGATTCAATCTCTTCAAAAACGGAACTATCTTCATGAAATCTCATGCAAAAGCGGTTGTCATCGGCGGCGGGGTCGTTGGCTGCTCGGTGCTCTATCATCTTGCCAAGGCTGGCTGGACCGACATCATGCTGATCGAGCGTTCGGAGCTCACCTCCGGCTCGTCCTGGCATGCAGCGGGCGGCTTCCATACGCTGAACGGAGATCCCAACGTCGCCAAGCTGCAGGCCTATACGGTGCAGCTTTACAAGGAGATCGAGGAGATTTCCGGCCAATCCTGCTCGCTGCACCTGACCGGCGGCGTGATGATGGCCGACACGCCCGAGCGCATGGACTTCCTGCGGCTCGCCCACGCCAAGGGCCGCTATCTCGGAATGGACACCGAACTGATCACGCCGTCCGAAGCCAAGGCGATGTTCCCGCTGATGGACGAGACGAATTTCGTCGGCGCCATGTGGGATCCAGTCGAGGGCCATCTCGATCCTTCCGGCACCACACACGCCTATGCCAAGGCGGCCAGGAGGCTGGGCGCCGAGATCGTGCTGCGCAACCGCGTCGTCGAACTGACGCAGGAGGTCGATGGCACCTGGAACGTCGTCACCGAGCAAGGCACGGTCAAAGCCGAGCATGTCGTCAACTGCGGCGGCCTGTGGGCGCGCGAGATCGGCCGCATGGTCGGCGTCGAATTGCCGGTGCTGGCCATGGAGCACATGTATCTCCTGACCGAGCCGATGCCGGAGGTCGAGGAATTCAACAAGTCGACTGGCCGCGAAATGATCGGCGTGCTGGACTTCAAGGGCGAGATCTATACCCGCCAGGAGCGCAACGGCATCCTGCTCGGCACCTATGAAAAAGCCTGCAAGCCGTGGTCGCCGGTCAACACGCCGTGGGATTTCGGCCACGAACTGCTGCAGCCCGACATCGACCGCATCGCGCCGTCGCTCGAGATCGGCTTCAAGCATTTCCCCGGCATCGAAAAGGCCGGCATCAAGCAGATCATCAACGGCCCCTTCACCTTCGCGCTCGACGGGAACCCGCTGGTTGGCCCGGTGCAGGGCCTGACCAATTTCTGGTGCGCCTGCGCCGTCATGGCCGGCTTCAGCCAGGGCGGCGGCGTCGGCCTGGCGCTGTCGAACTGGATGGTCCATGGCGACCCCGGCTTCGACGTCTGGGGCATGGACGTTGCGCGCTTCGGCGAATGGGCAACGCTGCGCTATACGAACGCAAAGGTGCGCGAAAATTATTCACGCCGGTTCTCGATCCGCTTTCCCAACGAGGAATTGCCGGCGGCAAGACCAGCGCAGACGACCCCGCTTTACGACACGATGATCGCCAACAATGCCGTCATGGGCGATAGCTGGGGTCTCGAAACCCCGCTCTGGTTCGCGCCGAAAGGTTCGGAGCCGAAGGACGTCGTGTCCTTCCACCGTTCCAACGATTTTGGCCCGATCGGTGAGGAAGTGCGGGCCACCCGGGAGAGTGTCGGCGTCACAGAGATCGCAAACTTCGCCAAATACGAAGTCTCCGGACCAGGGGCTGAGGACTTTCTCAACCGGCTGATGACCAATCGCATGCCGAAGACCGGCCGCATCGTGCTGACGCCGATGCTGAACGAGTTCGGCAGACTGATCGGCGACTTCACCATCGCCAAGGCGGACCCAAGGGCTGGGGAAGAACGCTTCATGATCTGGGGTTCTTCGGCAGCGCAAAAATACCACATGCGCTGGTTCGAGAAGCATCTGCCAAAGGATGGAAGCATCCGCATCCACCGCTTCGACCAGACGCTGGTCGGTCTCTCGATCGCCGGGCCGAAATCGCGCGACCTGCTGCAGAAACTGGTCGATGTCGACATCTCGACCAAGGCCTTCCGTTTCATGGATTTCCGCGAGATGGCGGTCGGCGGCGCGCCTTGCATGGTCAACCGGATCACCTACACCGGCGACCTCGGCTATGAGATCTGGATGGCGCCTGCCTACCAGCGTCTGGTCTACAAGGCGATCAAGGAGGCTGGCGAAGAGTTTGGCCTGATCGATTTCGGCATGCGGGCTTTGCTCTCTATGCGCCTTGAGAAGAACTTCCCGACCTGGTTCCGCGAGCTACGTCCGATCTACGGACCGTTCGAGGGCTCGATGGACCGCTTTATCAAGCTGGAGAAGAACGATTTCATCGGCCGTGAGGCAGCAGCCAGGGAACAGGCGGCGGGGCCGAAGCTGCGCCGCGTTTCCTTTGTCGTCGATGCAGCGGATGCGGACGTCATGGGCGACGAGCCGATCTGGGCCAAGGTCGGCGGCAAGGATTACGGCACCGTGGAAAAGCCGCATGGCTATGGCGCGCCACGCTTCGACGCGGGCGGTAACGAAGTGCGCGGCTCGAACGCCGCCGAAGGCGCGTCTGCCGTGCGCGGCATTGTCGACGGCGACTGGCGCGTGGTCGGCTGGGTCACCTCCGGCGGCTATGCGCATTATGTCGAGAAGTCGATGGCGCAAGGCTATGTACCGGCAGCGCTTGCCGAGAACGAGAGCGCCGGGCTGTTCGAAGTCGAAATTCTTGGACACCGGCGGCCGGCACGCATCAATGTCGAGCCGCCCTTCGACCCGAGCGGCGAAAAGATGAGGACGTAGGCGCAGCCAGCCGGTCGCATTGTGCGAAGCATACTCTTCATGCTAGCGCAGCCGGCAACACTCTGCTGGCAAGGGCGATGAGATTTCATTGAAGTACAATCTGAGATGGGCCGAGTGGCTGGCCGAGGGACGGATCGGCCCGTTCCCGGCGGCGATCGTCATGGTCGCGGCATACTTCGCCTTGCAGACCATCATACTGTCCCTGCTGAGCTCCTGGGCGGGAACCGGCGTCGGCATCGATGATGCGGAGCAGCTGATCTACGTTCCGTATCTCTGGGCTGGATATGGCGGCTCTCAACCACCCCTCTACACCTGGATCAATTGGCTGGCCGCGCATGTTTTCGGCACCAGTATCTTCACGCTGAAGCTCGTCAAATACTCCGTGCTGTTCCTCGCCGCCTGCAGCGTGTTCGCCGCCATGCGGCGGTTCGGCTACACCAAAGCGACGGCGGCGGCGGCCATGTTCGCCCTGTTTACGATCCCGCAGATCGTCTGGGAATCGCAGCGCGCCTTGTCGCATTCCGTCGCCGTCGTCGGCTTCTGCTCGCTGCTCCTGCTCGCCATGGCCTATCTTCTCGAGCGCCGAAGCATGATCGCCTATGCGGCGTTTGGCCTAGCCACGGCGGCGGCAATTCTTGCCAAGTATAATGATGTCTTCCTGGTGGTCGCCCTTGTTGCGGCGGTGCTGTCGCTGCGCGAATGGCGCAGCGCGATCCTTGATCCGAAGTTCGCCATCAGCATAGCGGTCGCGATATTGGTGCTGGCACCAACCACCTATTGGAGCCTCATGCATCCCGCGGATTTATTGTCGAGAGGCGAGAAGTTCGGAATAGATGCACAACAGGGGCGCATGGCGGCGGCCTTTGTCGGCGCCGGCAAATTTGTCATGGGCACCTTCAATTTCGCGGTCTTGCCGGTGCTCGTTTCCGCGCTGGCTTTCGGGCTGGCGAAATTCCGTTTCTCCGAGCGGCATCCGAAAGGTCCGGCCCGGGAAATTCTGTTGTGGCGTACCTTGGCGCTCGGCTTGGCCATGCTGGCAATACTTGTGCTGGCCACCGGCGTGACGGTGGTCAAGGACCGCTGGCTGCTGCCCGTCCTGTTCCTGTTGCCGCCGGCCATCGTCGCCACTATGGAACGGCTGGCGCCGCGGGGCAGGAATGCGCAGCTCCTGGTGATCGCGGCTGGAGCGATCATCGCAGTGCTGCTCGCGCCCGCCACCTGGTACGTCCAGATAAACGGGACCAGTGGCCTGTCGCGGATGATCCGCGTGGATTACCCCGCCCTCTATCGCCAATTGACTGCGGACGGACCGGTCAAAACCGCAATATCTGATGGTGCATGGGTCGGAAACCTGCGGTTGGTCGACGAAAAACTGGTCGCACTTGACCAGGAAGTGCCTAATTTCGAAATGCTGATGCAGGAGCCGGCCGTACTCGTCTGGCTTGACCGCGACGATCCGCGGCCGGTCATTTTGGAGCAGCTCAAAGCGGCCGGCTACGAACCGGACGGCCAGCCGCGGCAAATGATGGTTCCGCTGTTGCGTGGCACCGACAAGTCCGTCCGGCCCGGCGCCTATGTAAGATTGAAGAGAATGGCGGTCGGAGGAGCCACGGCGCCCAAGGAAGGCGTTAGCGGAGGAGCCGAGGGTGGACAGGAACCCGACTGACCGGCCCCGTCATCATCGCAAGATCATGCCGTTCGAGCCGGACGGCTCGAACGATGTGCTGCGCAAAAAATCGCGGCTGAAGGCCGCTGAACTCAACCAGCATGCGCTGGGCTATGGAGCGCTGGCGGAAGCCGAATGGCAGGCGGCGGGCATTGCTGCTCCTAACCTGCCCGCTATGCGCCGATACCGGCTCGAGCGCATCCGCGCCGAGCTGAAGCGCCGCGATTATGCGGGAGCCTTGCTCTACGATCCGGTCAACATCCGCTACGCCACCGATGCGACCAACATGCAGCTCTGGGTCTCACACAATCGGACCAGGCATTGTTTCGTCGCCACCGATGGCCCGGTGGTGCTGTTCGACTATTTCTCCTGCGAGCACCTTTCCGACCATTCCGGCGTCGTCGACGAGGTGCGGCCGGCGGTGTCGTGGGCTTACCTCTATAGCGGTGAGCTGACCGGTCAAAAAGTCCGCCGCTGGGCAGCTGGCATCGCCGAGCTGGTGTTGGAACACGGCGGCGGCAATCGCCGCATCGCAGTCGACCACATCAATCGCGAGGGCATCGAAGAGCTCGCCCGTCTCGGCATCTCGACCGGCAATGGCGAGGCGGTGATGGAGAATGCGCGGCTGATAAAATCACCCGACGAGATCCTTGCCATGCGCCGGGCGATCGTCGCTTGCGAGGCGGCGATGGGCGAGATGGAGCAGGCGCTGAGGCCTGGCCTCTCCGAGAACGAATTGTGGGCCGAACTCCATCGCGGCAACATCGCGCGCGGCGGCGAATGGATCGAAACCCGGCTCCTGTCGTCAGGTCCGCGCACCAATCCATGGTTCCAGGAGTGCTCGTCGCGGATGATCGAGGCCGGCGAGCTCGTCGCTTTCGATACCGACCTGATCGGTCCTTACGGCTTCTGCGCCGACCTTTCGCGCACCTGGCTTTGCGGTGACGCGCCGCCGTCGCAGGAGCAGCGCGACCTGTTCCGCATCGCCGCCGACCAGATCGCCTACAACACGGAGCTGATGCGGCCGGGCGTATCGTTTCGCGGCCTCGTCGAGCGCTCGTCAGTGCCGCCGGGAGATTGCTTCCCGGCCCGTTACGGGGTGCTCTATCACGGCGTCGGCCTTGCCGACGAATACCCGACTTTGCCGCATGCTAGCGACTGGACCGACGACACACCCGACGGCGTGCTCGAACCTGGCATGGTGCTGTGCGTCGAGAGCTATATCGGTCGGCTTGGCGGCTACGAAGGCGTCAAGATCGAGGAACAGATCCTGATCACCGAGACCGGCAATGAGAAGCTTTCGACCTACCCGCTCGACAATCGGCTGCTTGGCGGCTGAGCGACCTAATGCATGTCACGCAAAGGTGTGCAGCGGTTTTGTGATAATGACATGCAAAAAACAGGAATTTAAAGCGCTCGCATGAGGCGGACCGAACGCGACGCGCATTATGTGAGCGCCGCGATCGCCTCGCGCATCGTGGCGACGATCGTTTCCGGCGTCGTCCTGGCCGTGATGAACGGCAAGCCTTTAAGCCGCCTTGTCCAGCCGACGACCGTCACCTTCTGCGCCGCAGGCTCGAAACGCTGCGCCAGCGCCCAGCTCTCGCAGTCGATCGCCGCCACATCCGCCCTGCCCTCGGCAACGGCGACGATCGAAGCACGGTGCCCACAGCTTTCGCTCAGCCCGGAAAAGATATCCAAACTCTCGCCCAATGCTTGCAAGTCGCGGGCTGGCGCGACGATGCCCGACATGGAATCGAGGCTGTTGAAGGTGAAACGTTTGCCGCGTAGCAGATCAAGCGGAATGACGGCGCCGCCGTCGGCCGGCGACCTTACCGGCGGTGCCTCGCCCGCCCTCATGACGATAGCGCTCGAATAGAGTTCGCCCTCTCCACCCTCGAAGGCGTCGTAGCGCGGCTGGCCGACGAGCTGGACACGCTGCGACAGGCCGAGTTCCATCGGTCCCCAGCAGGTTTGCGCAAAGAGCAGCGCCGGGTGCAGCCAGAGCCGGTGAAAATCCAGCTCGTCCGGCGGCAATGTCACCGGATCTGGCGCAATGAGTTTCCCCTGATCGTCGCGGATACCGCCAGGCACTGGAGGCAAATCGCCATTGCGGCGGATGATCGTCTCCGGCGCATCGATGCCTTTTTGTCTGAAAAGATCGCGCAGCCGCGCCCATTGCGCGTCGACCTCGTCCCGCGCTTCCGGCCAGTCGTACATCGGCAAAGCCGCAATGAATTCGCTCATGCCGGGGATTTGACCGTTATGCGGGAAATTGACAAGTTCAGGAAAGCGTCGTCCGCGCGGAACCGCCTGCAACAACGCAAAATTCACTCTTTCGGCGGCTCTGCGGGTACCGGCGCGCTGCCAAGTCCATTGAGGCTGCGTGCCCTGACGCGCGGCTTGAATGCACGGCCCGGTTCCGGCATGCGCCGCAGTACGGGATGGACGACCGGCTCCTTCGCCTTGAAGGCATAGGCCCTGAGCAGCGCGAAATAGTTCGGATAGGCGTAGCCATTGTTCATCCGCAGCCACTCGTCGCGGCGGTCGCGAAACAGTTTCGGCAGCCTGTACCAGGCCACCGTCGGGGTCTTGTGATGGACGAAATGCAGATTGTTGTTGAGGAACAGGAAGGACAGCGGCGAGCGCTCGACGATGATCGTGCGGCCTTCCGGATGTTCCGACCATTGGTGCTCGGCGTAGGTGCGGATCGAAATCAGCGACTGCCCAAGCCACACCGGCACCAGAACGTAGAGCCATAACGGCATGCCGAAGCCGAACTGCACGATAGGTAGCACGATGGCGAGGCCGATCGCGTGCAGCAGCCAGGCCTTGCGGACGACCTTGTCGCCCGCGGCAACCTGCCTGGCGTCGTCAATGAAAAAGCCGATGCAGGAAAGCCACGGACCGAGCACCAATCGCCCGATCATCGTGTTGTTGACCTTCAGCAGGAATTTCATCGCCGACGGCAGCTCCTCGTGCTGCCAGAGCGCCTGGTAATAGCTTTCGGGATCGTCGAGCGGATCGGTCAGGCGCTCGTCTGCGTGGTGGCGCAGGTGAATGGTCTTGAACCGGCGAAACGGCCAGACAAGGCCAATCGGCAGGAACACAAAGGCTTCGTTGAGCCGCGCGTTCCGGGTTGGGTGGCCGTGCAAGGCCTCGTGCATCAGCGAGGATTGCAGTGCCGCAATCAGGGTCAGAAAGACGAGTGCCAGCAGCGGGTAGGACGGCCAGAGCAGAAAGCCGGCAGCAAGCCAACCGCCGTAGCATAGAAGTGCGAGAAATACGGTCGGCCATTCGATGGCCGCTGCGCCATGTCGCCTGTTGCCCATGCTCGTCATGCTATCGACCACTGCCTTCCAGTCGCCGGAACCCGTTTGATTCCTGACAGCATTGTGTCAGGAGCGTTGCACCGCTGCAACGCGATAAAGCGCACAAACTGTTGCGATTGCGCATTTTCAGCTGCAGATGTTATCTATTGTAAACAAGCTCGTAGATTCATTTGCGCTCGAAACGCCAGGTAGACCGCTTCGGCGCAAAATTTTGCTCACGTCAGGGAGAGTAGAGGTTTGGACAAGCGCGACCTGTCGACGATCTTTCGCGAGCGCCTGAAAATGCTCTTGACAAGGTCCGATTTGAACCAATCAGCCTTCGCCACCGCGGTTGGCATCGACCGTTCGGCGCTGTCACAGCTGCTCTCCGGCGCCTCGACCCGCCTTCCCCGCGCCGAAACGCTGCTCAACATCGCCGCCGAATTCAAAGTCTCGCTCGACTGGCTGCTCGGCCTCAGCCACGACGAGGGCGTCACCGGTGAAATCCGCGAGAGCCTTGAGATCGAGGAGGCGCCGGACGGCTTCGACCGTACGCTGCTGGCTCGCTGGCATGCCGAGGCGGCGGGAACGAAAATCCGCTACGTGCCGGCCGGCATTCCCGATCTTCTGCGCACCGAGGCGCTTGTCGACTACGAAGCCGTCATCGCCAACAAGAGCCGCGAGGCACAGGCCGGCGAAACGCAGTACCGCATCGACTACAACCGACGGCCCGAAACCGACATGGAAGTCTGTATGCCGCGCCACACGCTGGAGATCTTCGCGCGCGGGCTGGGCGTTTGGGACCGCTTTCCGGAGGCCGACCGCCACCAGCAACTCCTGCATATGGCGACGCTGCTCGACGACCTCTATCCAACCTTCCGCCTGTTTCTCTATGACGGGCGGATGCGCTATTCGATCCCCTACACCATCTTCGGGCCCTATCGCGCCGCCATTTACGTCGGCGACATGTATCTGGTGCTGAACGCCACCCAGCCGATCCGCATCCTAACCAGCCATTTCGACAATCTGATCCGTGCCGCGGACGTCAACGCGCATGAGGCGGCCAGCTTCACACGAAAGCTGGCGGAGATGCGATTTTGACCGGTTGCTCTCCGCGCCGACATTGACGGCACATAAAGAATTCTTTATATCCTTATCTCACTTATTCTTCCGGGAAGGCGTATTCCACCATGACCAATCCGATCGACGCTCTGCTTGCCGAAAAGGGCGTCCTGCTCGCCGACGGCGCCACCGGCACCAATCTGTTCGCCATGGGCCTTGAGGCCGGCGAGGCTCCCGAGCTCTTGAACGAGACCGCGCCCGACACCATCACCAGCCTGCACCAGAACTTTGTCGATGCCGGCGCCGACATCATCCTGACCAACTCTTTTGGCGGCACTCGTCACCGGTTGAAGCTGCACCATGCGCAGGACCGGGTTTACGCGCTGAACAAGCGCGCCGCCGAGATCGCAAGCGCCGTTGCAAAAAAGGCTGGCCGCAAGGTGATCGTGGCCGGCTCCGTCGGCCCGACCGGCGAGCTGCTGGTGCCGCTCGGCGCCATGACTTATGACGAGGCGGTCGAGGCCTTTGCCGAGCAGATCGAGGGGCTGAAGGCCGGTGGCGCCGAAGTCGCTTGGATCGAAACCATGTCGGCGCCTGACGAAATCCGCGCCGCCGCCGAAGCTGCCATCCGCGTTGGCTTGCCGTATACCTATACCGGCTCCTTCGACACCGCCGGCCGCACCATGATGGGACTGCTGCCGAAGGACATCCACGGCGTCGTCGATGGCCTGTCGCAGACACCGCTCGGGGTCGGCGCCAATTGCGGTGTCGGCGCCTCCGACATTCTCGCCTCGCTGCTCGACATGACCGAGGCGAAGCCGGAAGCAACGGTGATCGTCAAGGGCAATTGCGGCATTCCCGAATTTCGCGGCGCCGAGATCTATTATTCCGGCACACCCGAGCTGATGGCCGACTATGTGCGCCTCGCCGTGGATGCCGGCGCCAAAATCGTCGGCGGCTGCTGCGGCACCTCGTTCCAGCACCTTGCCGCCATGCGCAAGGCGCTCGATGCGCACACCAAGTCGGATCGCCCGACCATCGAGCAGATCGTCGAACGCATCGGCCCGATGCGTAATAAGCAGGCGACGGTCAACGTCGCCGAGACCAGCGAAGCCCGCCGCGAGCGGCGCCGCGGACGCGCCTGACGCTTTCGTCTGTGACGCGCTCCGCGCGAAGCTGTGCGGCCGCGAAAAAAAGGCCGGCAAGGTTTCCCTCGCCGGCCTGCCTCACCCGCCCGTAGGCCGGCTCCCCCTATCAGAACGATCCCATCTGAAAGAAACCGGCCGTCATTGCCACTACCGGTTACCGCCGAGCGCCGAGGCAAGGCGCACAAGCGAGAGGAACTCGGACCGGTATCCAAACGGGTCGGCTCCTCTGGCGGCGGTGGCAATCTCCATGATCTTGTCGTAGCCGAACTTCGCGGTCGCATCCTCGTCGCGCAGCTTCTGGCCGAAGGCAGCGACCGCAACGGAGAAACGCTGGTCGGTGCTGGCCTGGTCGAACGACGCCACCTCGTTGGCTGACGTCACCGGCGTGGTGATCAGCTTCGAAGTGTCCTCGTTCGGCAGCTTGTAGCGGATCTTGACGAAGGCATATTCGTCGGCATTGGCGACACCGCCATTGTTGACCGAGGCCTGGCCATAGCGCAGCTGGTCGATCTGTTCGCCGCCGCTGCCCTTAGGCGTGATCTCGTAGATCGCGGTAACCGAATGACCTGAGCCGATCTCGCCGGCATCGACCCGGTCATTGTTGAAATCCTCGCGGTTCAAGGCGCGGGTTTCGTAGCCGATCAGCCGGTACTCCGAGACCTTGTTCGGATTGAACTCGACCTGGATCTTCACGTCCTTGGCGATGGTGAACAGTGTCGAGGAGGCATCCTCGACCAGCACCTTCTCGGCCTCAGCCAACGTATCGATATAGGCAGCAGTGCCATTGCCGTTCTGGGCGACGGTCTGCATCATCTGGTCGTTCAGATTGTCGCGGCCGAAGCCGAACACCGACAGGAATACGCCTGTCTTGCGCTCCTTTTCGATCAGCCGCTTCAGGTCGTCGTCGTCGGTCTGGCCGACATTGAAGTCGCCATCGGTGGCGAGCATCACCCGATTGATGCCGTCCTTGACGAAAGATTTCTGCGCCAGCCTGTAGGCTTCCTTGATGCCGGCCTCGCCTGCCGTCGAGCCGCCGGATGTCAGATTGTCGATGGCAGCGAGGATCTTGTCCTTTTCCGAAGCTTTGGTGGGCTCAAGCACGGTACCGGCATCGCCCGCATAAGTGACGATCGAGACGGTGTCGTCAGGTCTCAGCTTGTTGACCAGCAGCCGGAAGGCCGACTGCAGGAGCGGCAGCTTGTCCTGCTCGTTCATCGAGCCCGACACATCGATCAGGAAGACCAGATTGGCCTTGGGCTGCTCGGCCGGCTTCACGTCGAAACCCTTGATGGCGACGTGCATCAGCTTGGTATGCTCGTTCCACGGCGTCGGCATGACGCTGACAGTCGAGTTGAACGGCGTCGAGGCGGAGTCCGGGCCTTTCCAGTCATAGGGGAAGTAGTTGACCATCTCCTCGACGCGCACCGTATCGGCCTGCGGGATAAAACCTTCCTTCAACGAGCGCCGGACGAAGGAATAGGAAGCGGTGTCGACGTCGATAGAGAACGTCGAGACCGGATCTTCGAGTGCGGCGTGCACCGGATTGGTCTTGAAATCCTCGACGCGGTCGCGGTTTTCCTCTTGCGGCAGCATCTGGTCGGCCGGCGCAGCGGCGGGCTGCTGTCCCATCAGCTTGGACTCGGCGACCGTGCCAGGCATGCGTCCGACCCGCGCACCGCCATCGACGGCCGGAGCCGCGGAGCTTGCGCCGCCATTCAACGCAAGCTCGCCACTCTGCGCCGGTTCGGGTGCGTTGTGGCTGAGCACGTCTTGCTGCGTCAACCCGCCGACTGCGGTCGATTCCGCTTTCGGCGGCGATGTCGGTGCCACAAGCGCCTCGCCGGTGTCGCGGCTTTCACTGTCGGCGTCCGCCTTCTTCTGCTTGTCCGCGTCGGCCACGACCGGCGGTTTGACGGTCGCCGGCTTGTCAGCCAGCGTTTCGGTGATCTTATCGTCCCCGCCGAATTTGGGCCCGCCGAATTTGGATTCCCCCAACATGTAGATGGTGGCATAGCCGGCGATCGGCAGGGCAACGAGCCCGGCAATAGCCGGCGTGGCGAAGAGTTTCTTTTGCATGATTTCGCTCCAGAGCCTTTGTGCTCCCTCTGTGAGACGAAGCCCGCTCACCGATCCTTGGGCGGCCGGCAAAGTTTTTTCTTCCATGTCATAGGCGCGCAGCGCGGCCTGGAGGGCACGCGCCTTTGCATCCGCGCCGGGCGCCGGTGCTGCGATGTCGCGCAGCCTGTTCAGTTGATTGTCGTCGACCATGGTCACACTTCCCCGGCTGAACGCATTAGCGTCTTCAACCGTTTCTTCGCTTCATGGATGTGCCAGGAAACCGTTGCCTCCGAGATTGCCATCGCCTCGGCGGCGGCGGCGTGGCTCAGCCCCTCGCCATAAACCAGCAGCACCGCATCGCGCTGCTTGTCCGGCAGCTTGCGCACCGCTGACCAGAGCGCCTCGGCTGGGTCCTCCGGCTCTACCGAGATTTCCCCCGAAATCAGCGCATAGGCACCATAGGCCTCGGTCTTGGCAGTGTCGCGGGCGGTCTTGCGCATCATGTCGCGCGCCGCATTCAGCGTCATGGTGTAGAGCCACGTCGTGAAGGCACCGCTGCCGTGATAGTCGCGGATCGCGCGGCCGAGCCGGACGCAGACTTCCTGGGCGATATCTTCGGCGTCGGCCTTTTTCCCGCACCAACGATAGGCGGCGCGATAGATGAAACCATAGTGCCTTTCGAGCAACTTGCCGAAAGCACCCCGGTCTCCGCCCTTCGCCCGCCCGATCAGTTCGGCGTCGGAGGCTTCGCTTTCGTCCAGCATCATCGCCATCATTTGCCTGTTGGACGAAGGCTAATGGCGGTTCCTTGGGGCGATGGAAAGAATTTTTTGGCGGGCAGTCACGTCGTAATGGTTGGCGCGCCTTGGCCGAGCGTCTCCGCAAACAGCATCGTCAGCCGCCTCCCGTGGCGTTCGGCGCCGGCTGCATCGAAGGCACTATGGTCCGGCATGCACCAGCCATGCGCCATGCCGGCATAGTTCTCTATGACATGATCGACCTCGGCGGCGCGCAGTGTTTCGGCCAGCCGCGCCGATTGCTCCGGCGGAAAGCTGCGGTCCACACCGGCAGTGCCGATATAGACCCTTGCCTTGAGCGAGGCGGCCTTCCGGTGCGGACTGTCGGCTGCGTCACCAGCCAGATTGCCGCCGTGAAAACTGGCCGCGGCGGCGATGCGGTCGGGATAGCTGGCCGCCGCGTTCAGTGCCCGCGCTCCGCCCATGCAGTAGCCGACAATGCCTACCGGCCCGGCCAGGCCTTGCGCAGCAAGTGCATCGAGGAACGCGCCGCTGTCGCGGATCGTCATCTCCTGGGTCGTGCCGCCCAGGAGACCTGTGATGGCGGCCTTGCTCCTCTCGTCGCCGAACGCAGTCTTGGGGTCGAACGGACCGTAGGGCGCATTGCGGTAAAAGAGGTCCGGCACAAGCACCGCATAGCCCTCGCCAGTAAGCCGCTCCGCCATCTGATCAAGCGCCGGTCGCGGACCGAAAACGTCCATGTAGAGGATGATCGCCGCTTTGGCCGGGGCCGCCGAACGGAACAGCCGAGCCTTGGCAATGCCGTCGCTTGTCTTGATCTGCATCGCTTGCGTGGTCATCATCCGCTCCGTCGATCTGACGTGCGATAGATACCCGCGGCGACCGTCGCGGCAAGCTGTAATGAGGCGATCTGCTTCAAGATTTCGTGCGGCATTCGGCGATCCTACAGACGCGCGAATGCTGCCATGTGAAAGGCCTGAACCTCGGCCCGATAGCGATAATCGGCACCGTAAGGACAGGCGTTGCGATCGAGGCAGCCGCCGGTCCGGCAAGGCGCGCCGTTCTGCCCGCGCACATGGGCGAGACAGGTTTCATGTGCAAACCCATCCGCAGAATAAGCCTCGACCGGACAGGATTTCAGGCAAGGTTTTTCCAAACATGTATCGCAAAGGTGAATCACGTCGCGGGGTTCTTGGAGCGCGATTTCGTCTTCGAACAGCAGCGCGCCGCGATAGGCATGCCAGAGCCCATATTGCGGATGCATGAGAATGCCGAGCGGCGACGGCTTCAGCCCCTCTGCACGCATCGCCCATTGCTGGAACGGCAGATAAGGCCTGTCGGACGGCGACGCCGCGCGTGCCCCGAATCTTTCGGCCACGGCGCCGATCACTTCGCGCGACCATCTGTCGAGCGGATCGGCGATCGGCTGTGACTGTTTCTCCAGCCAGCGCAGGAAGTGCGGCCAAGGTGCGGCACCCGCCTGCCCCACCAGAAGCACGGATCTGGCGGCAGCGCCGGAGAGACCGGAAGGTGCTTGCTCCCCGTCCGTAAAATTGAAGCCGCCGCGAAGGATCAGGCCGTCACGCGCCAGCGCTGCCGCGATGCTTTCGATCAGGCCGCGCTCGAGAATCATCCCTTCTTGTCCGGGTCGGAGAAGGCACTCCGCCAGACTTCCTTGTGGATGATGTTGGCGACTTTAGCCCCGCCTGACTCGGGCTCCTTTCAGGTGAAGGCGTCGGCCATCGACGCCTTCTTCTTTGCGATGAACTCCTTCAGCCCGTCGTCGATGCCCTGATCGAGATGCGGCGCCTCGTAGCTTTCCAGCCAGCGGCGGGCGAGCTCGTTGGCGCGCTGCGGCGCGGTTTTTTCGCCTTCGGCCACCCACTGCTCGTAGGAATTGTTGTCGGCGATATTGGAGCGGTAGAACGCTGTCTGGAAATTGGCCTGGGTGTGATCGCAGCCGAGATAGTGGCTGCCCGGGCCGACCTGGCGGATGGCGTCCATCGCCTGGCCGTTTTCCGACAGGTCGACACCCTCGGAGAACTTCTGCGTCATGCCGAGCTGGTCGATATCCATCATGAACTTTTCGTAGCAGGAGGCGAGACCGCCCTCGAGCCAGCCGGCCGAATGCAGCACGAAATTGGTGCCGGCGAGGATCGTCGAGTTCAACGTATTGGCGCTCTCGTAGGCCGCCTGCGCGTCGGGGATTTTTGAAGCACAGAGCGAACCGCCGGTGCGGAACGGCAGTCCGAGCCTGCGGGCAAGCTGTGCGGCGCCATACGAGACCAGCGACGGCTCCGGCGTTCCGAAGGTCGGCGCGCCCGACTGCATCGAGATCGACGAGGCGAAGGTGCCGAACAGCACCGGCGCACCCGGTCGGATCAGCTGTGTGAACGACGCCCCGGCCAGAACCTCGGCCAAAACCTGGGTCAGCGTGCCGGCGACCGTCACCGGGCTCATCGCACCGGCAAGGATGAACGGCGTGACGATGCAGGCCTGGTTATGGCGCGAATAAACCTTCAGCGCCCCCAGCATGGTCTCGTCGAAGACCATCGGCGAGTTGGCGTTGATCAGGCTGGTCAGCACCGTGTTGTTCTCGACGAAATCGTCACCAAACACGATCTTGGCCATCGCCACCGTATCTTCGGCGCGCTCGGGCGCGGTCACCGAGCCCATGAACGGCTTGTCCGAATATTTGATATGGCTATAGACCATGTCGAGATGGCGCTTGTTGACCGGCACGTCGACCGGCTCGCAAACCGTGCCGCCGGAATGGTGGATCGACGGCGCCATATAGGCGAGTTTCACGAAATTCCGGAAATCCTCGATCGTCGCATAGCGCCTGACGCCGTCGAGATCGCGCACGAAGGGCGGTCCATAGACCGGCGCGAACACTGTCGCGTTGCCGCCGATCTGCACCGAGCGCTCGCCATTGCGGGCGTGTTGGGTATAGACGGACGGAGCGGTCTTCAACAGCGAGCGGCAGAGGCCCTTGGGGAAATGCACGCGCTCGCCCTTGACGTCGGCGCCCGCATCTTTCCACAGCTGCAGCGCCTCGGCGTCGTCGCGGAAGATGATGCCGATCTCTTCGAGCACCGTGTCGGTGTTCTTTTCGATCAGCGCCAGCCCTTCCTCGTCCAGCACTTCATAGACGTTGATCTTGCGCTTGATATAGGTGAGCTGTGTGCCGGGGCCGCCGCCCGAACGCGCAGCCCGTCGGGCTGCGGCGCCACCGCTGGCAGCGCGCCCGCGCCGTGCGTTTGACGCTTCCTGGTCGACCGGCGCGTTCTCACTCATAATCGTTCTTCCCTGGCTTTCGTTCTGGCCTGATTTACTCCGGCCGGGCTCTTGTACCGGCCTGAAATCCGTTTGCGGCCGCATATTGCGGTCTCTGGCCGGATCGTAGCCATGCACCCTATTCGAAACGGCCCGCCAGCGCCAACGCCTGTCGCAAAATCGACAAGAATTCCAAGAGATTTACGGTCGCTTTCGTTTTGCGGGAAGTCGCAAATCAGCTATGGACAACCGGCCCGTGCGGGTTAGGTATTGACGCGATATTTTTAAGCTGCCGCGATAGTTGTAGCCGGCAAGGAGCCTGAGAAAAAATGGCCGACGACGAGATCATCCTTTCGGAACTCTCCGACGACGAATTGGTGCAGCAGATGCACGACGATCTTTATGACGGGTTGAAGGAAGAAATCGAGGAAGGCACCAATATCCTTCTCGAGCGCGGCTGGGCGCCTTACAAGGTGCTGACGGAGGCTCTGGTCGAAGGCATGCGCATCGTCGGCGAGGATTTCCGCGACGGCATCCTGTTCGTTCCCGAAGTGCTGCTGTCGGCCAACGCGATGAAGGCCGGCATGTTCATCCTGCGTCCGCTGCTTGTCGCGACCGGCGCGCCGAAGCAGGGCAAGATGGTGATCGGCACCGTCAAGGGCGACATCCATGACATCGGCAAGAACCTGGTCGGCATGATGATGGAAGGCGCCGGCTTCGATGTGATCGACCTCGGCATCAACAATGCGGTCGAAAAATATCTCGATGCCATCGAAAAGCACCAGCCCGACATCATCGGCATGTCGGCGCTGCTGACGACGACCATGCCTTACATGAAAGTCGTCATCGATACGATGAAGGAAAAGGGCATTCGCGACGACTATGTCGTGCTGGTCGGCGGCGCACCGCTCAACGAGGAATTCGGCAAAGCCGTCGGCGCCGACGCCTATTGCCGCGACGCCGCGGTGGCGGTCGAGACCGCCAAGGACTTCATGAAGCGCAAGCACAACGTCCGCGCTTCGGCTTGAGCCAACAAATTCGGCACCGACGAGAAAAGCCGCGCCTTGTAGTGCGGCTTTTTTATTCCCAAATGTTTGAAATCGTGCAGATCAAGGTTTCTTGACTGTATCGTCAACCGCCTTCGCAGTGGATTTGAGATCCTTGCCGACGCCGCGCACCGTGTTGGCGCAGGCCGAAACAGCCAAGGCGCAGGCGAGAATAGCAATTGGCGCGACGCGGAACAATTTCATGAATGGTGTCTCCCTCAGCATATAAATTCGCTGGACAGCAACGAAGATCGATTAGACTGGTTCCATGACTACCGCGCGAAAACAACGATCAGATCAAGGCGACAGGCTGCTCGTCATCGCCTGCGGGATGATTGCGCGTGAAATTCTGGCGGTCAAGGAACAGCTCGGGCTCGACCATCTCGACCTGACCTGCCTGCCGGCGGAGTTCCATTTCTATCCGGACCGCATCGCGCCGGCCATGGACAAGGCAATCGCCAAGGCCAGGGCGGACGGCTACACACACATCTTCGTCGGCTATGCCGATTGCGGCACGGGTGGCTTGCTCGATCGGGTCTGCGAGAAGCATGGCGTCGAGCGCATGGCCGGGCCGCATTGCTTTGCCTTCTACCAGGGCATGGATGCCTATGCGAAGGTCGCCGATGACGACATGATGTCGTTCTACATGACCGACTTCCTCTGCCGGCAATTCGATGCCTTCTTCATGAAGCCGCTCGGCCTCGACAAGCACCCGGAGCTGATCAAGGACTATTTCGGAAACTACGAGAAGCTGATCTATATCGCTCAGACCAACGACCCGGAACTCGACAAGGTCGCCGAAAAGGCGGCGAAAATGCTCGGCCTCGCCTATGAGCGCCGCTCGACCGGCTACGGCGACCTGACGAAGGAACTGGCTGGGGCCTCAGCCCTGGCCTGACACTTTAGGCACCGTTTTCTTCAGCTTCGAGCCCAGCGAGCACATCGGCAAAGCTCGTCTTGCAGACGAAATCCAGCCGGTCCCTCGCCCGCGACGCATCATAGACGCGGTCGATCGACGAAAACATCGTCCAGCCTTTCTTCAAGTAGAGTGCCGGATAATCCGGAAAATAGCGCGCGACGACCGACGTTGCGTCGGCGATCAATGCCCGGCAATCATCGGGCTGAAACGGCGTCGGTGCTGAGATGATGAAGGTGTCGAAGCCCAATTGCGGCGCTTTCTCCAGAGCGGCGATGTGGGCGTCGGCCGCATCCTCTACCGTCAGCCGGCGAAATAAAAGCTCGTTGGCCTTGGTGTTGGCATCCGACTGTTCGATCACATGAGCCATGTCGTCCGCCTCGGGAAAGAACCGGGCGGTGCGCAACACGATCACCGGCAGGCCGAACAGCAAATGATAGAGCCGGCAGAGGTGTTCGGCTGAAAGCTTGGTGACGCCGTAGATGTTGCGCGGTTCAGGCGACATGTCTTCCGTCAGCCATGCCGCCTTGCGTACCCCGCCGGTGAAGCCGGTGCGGATGGTTTGGGAAATCATCAGCGATGTCGTCGACGTGAAGATGAAGCGCTGAACGCCAAAAGTTGCTGCCGCATCGAGCAGGTTGAGCGTGCCGCGCACATTCGTCTCGACGAAATCCTCGTTGCGATGACGTTCGATGTCAGGCTTGTGCAGCGCGCCGCTATGGATGATGGCCTCGATGCGGTTCTCCTCGACCGTCCGCATGACCAGGTCGCGATCGGCGACTGAGCCGAGGATTGGCGTTTCCGAAGACGGAACGAGATCGAGGCCGGTGACGTGATGGTCGAGGGCCCGCAGACGCGGTGCCAAGGCGCTGCCCAGCCAACCCGACGATCCCGTCAGCAAGATCCGCATTCTTTCCACCTCGTTTCTGCTGTCGATGCTCAGGCACGGATGACAGAGCGCGGCGAAACATTAAGGTATGCGCCAGACAAGAAAACAGGCTGCTCCAGCCGTCAAAAGGGAAACGCCACCGATGATCGTTCGCCTCATCACTGCCGCAGCAGTTGTCTTCTGCTTTGCCCTGCCCGCGCTCGCCGATGGCGAGGTGCAGAAGCTGATAACCGCTGCCGACGAGGCGCGGCTCGACAAATATGGCGAGACGCGCAAGGCAGCGCTTGACGAGGCGAAGGCCGGCGATCCCGCCGAAGTCAAGCAGCTCGACGCCTTGCTGGCAAAGCCGCTGGTTTCCTTCTCCGACCAGGACCTGACCGGCAATTGGCAATGCCGCACCATCAAGGCCGGCGGATTGAGCCCGCTCGTCATCTATAGCTGGTTCAAATGCAAGGTGAGCGATGACGGTTCCGGCTGGAGACTGGAAAAGATCACCGGCTCGCAGCGCACCAAGGGCCGCTTCTTCGACGATGGCGAGAAACGCGCGATCTATCTCGGTTCCTTCTACGTCAACGACGATCCGGCAAAACCCTACGGCAGCGGCCGGGAAAGCGATCAGGTTGGCTATGCCTTCCGCAACAGCGCCGGCGAATGGCGCATCGAGTTCCCGGCGCCCTATTACGAATCGAAGCTCGATATCCTCGAATTCAAGCGCTGAGCCCTCCGATCACCAAGGGTTAACCCGGTCAGCCTAGCATTCGCGCGCAAAGAACAGGTCTTTGTGGGGTCGCGAAGTATGGCACGGTCGAAACCAAACCAACGGCCGATCGTCGTCGTCACCGAAGGCGGCCCGCATATCTGGGCGATCGTCAACGCCGTCGCCGATCAACTCGGCCCGGTCAGCGTCATCCTCGAAGCTCCTGAATCCAAAAAGCAATTGCTTCTCGGGCGGGCGCGGCGGCAAGGCTGGGCCTCGGCCATCGGTCAATTCGCCACGATGGTGCTGACGCGCCTCGGCAAGCGCTTCTTCGCCGGCCACGCAGCACGGCTCGCCGCCGGGCAGAAGCTACAAACCGAACCGAAGCCTGGGCAAAAGATCATCCATGTCCCGTCGGCCAACGCGCCGGAATGCCTGCAGGCGATCGCGGAAATCCAGCCGGGTGTGGTGCTGCTCGCCGGCTGCCGCTTGCTGTCGCGGCAGACGCTGGCGAAAATCCCTTGCCCGGTCCTCAACTACCATGCCGGCATCGCCCCGAAATATCGTGGCATGAACGGCGGTTACTGGGCGCTGGCTTCAGGCGATGCGGAAAACTTCGGCACCACCGTGCATCTCGTCGACGACGGCGTCGACACTGGCAGCGTGCTGCGGCAGGCGCGTGGCAAGCCACAGCCGGGCGACACGATTTCAAGCTACGCGTTGCGGCAGGCGGCGTTCTCGCGCGACATCTGCGTCGAAGCGGTCCGGGATGCGCTGGCCGGCAAGCTCGGCACGGTGGATCCCGGCCTGCCTTCGAAACAATGGTATCATCCGACGGTCTGGTTCTATCTCTGGACCGGGATAAGAAACGGCGTCTGGTGACGCGCCGATTTACCGGACAGCCACCCGCCGCTAACATCGAACAATGAGCGACATAGATCACCGCACCATCATCGCCGGCCTTTCGGTCGAGGACCGTCGCGACCTCACCGCCCGGCTCAACGGGCCAGGCATTGTCCGGCTGGCCGTCCATGGCGGGATGGTTATCCTGCTGGGCGCGCTGATCGCCGCCCGCATCCCGTTCTGGCCGCTTCTCGTCTTGCCGCAGGGAATCCTGATCGTCTTCTTCTTCACGCCGTTGCACGAGACCATCCATGAAACGGCGTTCAGGACGGCGTGGCTCAATCGCGCTGTTGCCGCCGTGGCCGGCTTCCTGATCCTGCTGCCGCCGGCATGGTTCCGCTATTTCCATTTCGCCCATCACCGCCATACGCACGACCCGGAAAACGACCCCGAACTGATGGCGCCGAAGCCGGAGACCGTCAGCCAATATCTGCGCTATCTGTCCGGCGGCCCCTATTGGATCGCCATGGGCCGCGTGGTCGCAACCAATGCGGCTGGCCGCAACCGCGACGGCTTTGTGCCGGAAAAAGGTCGCGGCAAGGTGGTTGCGGAAGCGCGGCTGTTCCTGATCGGCTATGCGGTGTTGCTGGCGGCATCGCTCGCCGCGCAGTCGGCGCTGCTGTTGTGTGTCTGGATCGTGCCGGTGCTGGTCGGACAGCCGTTCTTACGGGCCTATCTGCTTGCCGAGCACGCGTTGTGTCCGCATGTCGCCAACATGCTCGAGAACACCCGCACCACCTTCACCACAAGGCTGGTGCGCTTCGTCGCTTGGAACATGCCGTACCATTCGGAGCACCATTCCTATCCGGCCGTTCCCTTCCACCGCCTGCCGCGCTTCCATGAGATCGTCGCGGGGCATCTACGCACGACCGAACGAGGTTACTTGCGCTTCCACGGGAAGCTGGTCGGCAGCTTCGATGGCCGCGCCGGCTAACCAGTGCTGGAAGAAACTCCGCTTTCAGCCGCGGCCGTCGATTGCGTCGCTTTTGAAGGCCCCCGCGTCGTCCCATAACAAGCAGCCCAACAGCGCTTCCGGCAATGCTCGAAACCACTGCATCGGCCCAAAACATCGGAATCGATCTTCGGAGGGCACGATGCAGCTGAGTTAGGTGGTAGAGCATCGTTTATGCGTTCGATTGGACGCGCGGCGTTCTACAGGAGCAGGAATTCATGGCCGATCTTATCGTCGTCTACTGGCGCGACATCCCCGCCCAGGTCATCGTCAAGAAGGGCCGGCAGAACGCCAAGCGCGAACTGCCATTGCGCTTCACCGAGGCGATCGACATGTGCGCCATGCGCACCGGCGCCGGCGGCACCGACGACTATCTTGCCGAATGGCGCAAGGCAGAGCCCATCCCGGTCGGTGACGATCTTGAAGCCGAGGCCGAGAAAGCCCTTCAGGAACTTGATGCGAAATACGACCGTGAGCGGCTGGTCGCTCTGGTCAAGGCGGGCGGCAAAGAAAATGTCTGATCCCCAATCAATGCCGGTGACGACGGCTCAAGCCGGCGTGACCCAGGCGACCATCGTCAAGAACGCGGCGCCGAAATCCGACTACAAGCCGGCCGACGTGTCGCCGCAGCGGCGCGTGCAGCGCTCGTTTGCGGTGCGGCTTTGGTCGGTGCGGCATTCGCGGCTGCTCGAATGGTTCTACGCCAGGTTTGCCGACATGTTCCTGACTCTCCACCCGCTATGGAAGGGCATCGGCTACAGCCGTGTCGAAGGGCCGGTGAAATTCGTCGAGAAGCGCGTCAAGGGATTCATGTTCGACTGCCGCATGTGCGGCCAGTGCATCCTATCCTCGACCGGCATGTCGTGCCCGATGAACTGCCCCAAGCAATTGCGCAACGGCCCTTGCGGCGGTGTCCGCGCCAACGGCAATTGCGAGGTCGAGCCAGACATGCCTTGCGTCTGGGTCAAGGCCTGGGAAGGCTCGCGGAACATGGTGCATGGCGACAAGATTTTGGACGTGCAGAAGCCGGTGGATCAGTCCTTGCGCGAAACTTCCGCCTGGCTGCGGGTGACCGCGCAGGCCGCGGCCGCCCGCAATGCGGCCCAGAACACTACCAACACCGGAGCGTCGGCATGATCGGCCGCCAGCCAGACGAGAATCCGGCCGGCATCCATTTGCCGCTCGATCCCCTGCCCGGCCACACCTCCCGCGGCCGGCTTGAGCGGGTTCTGCGACGCGGCGAGTTCGCAGTGACGACCGAGCTCAATCCGCCCGACAGCGCCGATCCGGAAGACGTCTACAACCGCGCCAGGATTTTCGACGGCTGGGTCGACGCCATCAATGCCGTCGACGCTTCCGGCGCCAACTGCCACATGTCGTCGGTCGGCATCTGCGCGCTGCTGACCCGCATGGGCTATGCCCCGATCATGCAGATCGCCTGCCGCGACCGGAACCGCATCGCCATCCAGGGCGACGTGCTTGGGGGTGCTGCGATGGGTGTCGCCAACATGCTGTGCCTGACCGGCGACGGCGTGCAGGCCGGCGACCAGCCCGGCGCCAAACCGGTGTTCGATCTCGACTGCATGTCGCTGCTCGAAACCTGCCGCATCATGCGCGACAACGGCAAATTCCTGTCCGGCCGCAAACTCACGACGCCGCCGCAGCTTTTCCTTGGCGCGGCCATCAACCCGTTCGCGCCGCCGATCGATTTCCGGCCCTATCGGCTGGGCAAGAAGATCGCCGCCGGCGCGCAGTTCGTGCAGAGCCAGTACTGCTTCGACGTACCGATGTTCCGCACCTACATGCAGAAGGTCCGCGATCTCGGCTATACCGAAAAATGTTTCATCCTGTGCGGCGTCGGGCCGCTGGCCTCGGCCAAGACGGCCAAATGGATCCGCTCCAACGTGCCGGGCATTCACATTCCCGATCAGATCGTCAAGCGCCTGGAAGGCGCTCTGGATCAGAAGAAGGAAGGCAAGCAGCTCTGCATCGACATCATCAATGAGGTGAAGGAAATTCCCGGTGTGTCCGGTGTCCATGTGATGGCCTACCGCCAGGAAGAGTATGTCGCCGAGATCGTCGACGAATCCGGCGTGCTGAAGGGCCGCCGGCCGTGGAAGCGCGAAATCCGCCGCGACGACCAGCTCGTTGCCGACCGGCTCGACCACATACTGCATGACGACCTCACCGAAACCCAGGTCGACATGGTCAAGACCGCGCATTGACGGCGCGAATCGTCAGCATTCGCTTGATCAGAAACAGATAACGATATAAAGAACTCTTTATATCACGGTGGAGAGATTTCATGACCCGGACCATCGTCGCCTCGGCGACACGAGAAATCATCATCGGCTTCGATCAGCCCTTCTGCGTGATCGGTGAGCGCATCAACCCGACCGGCCGTAAGAAACTGGCCGCCGAAATGATCGCCGGCAATTTTGAGACCGTCATCAAGGATGCGCTGGAGCAGGCCGCCTGTGGGGCGACCATGCTCGACGTCAATGCCGGCGTCACCGCAGTCGATCCCAACGCCACCGAGCCGGCGCTGCTGGTGCAGACGCTGGAGATCGTGCAAGGCCTGGTCGACCTGCCGTTGTCGATCGACTCCTCGGTGACTGCGGCAATCGAAGCGGCGCTGAAGGTTGCCAAGGGCCGGCCACTGGTCAATTCTGTCACCGGCGAGGAGGAAAAGCTCGAAGCTATCCTGCCGCTGATCAAGAAATACAACGTTCCGGTCGTCGCCATTTCCAACGACGAGACCGGTATTTCGATGGACCCCGATGTGCGCTTTGCCGTCGCCAAGAAGATCGTTCAGCGCTGCGCCGATTTCGGTATTCCGGCGCATGACGTGGTCGTCGACCCGCTGGTCATGCCGATCGGCGCGCTGGGCGATGCCGGCCGCCAGGTATTTGCCCTGCTACGCCGGCTGCGCGAGGAACTCAAGGTCAACACCACCTGCGGCCTCTCCAACATCTCGTTCGGCCTGCCGCACCGTCACGGCATCAACGCCGCCTTCATCCCGATGGTGATCGGCGCCGGCATGACCTCGGCGATCATGAACCCGGTGCGGCCGCAGGAAATGGAAGCGGTGCGCGGCGCCAACGTGCTGAACGGCACCGACGAGAACTGCACCAACTGGATCAGGACCTACAAGGACTACAAGCCTGCTGAAGGCGGCCAGGCCGTTGCCGCCCGGACGCAGGTCAACGCGCCGGGCGATGGCAATGGCAATGGCGGACGCAGGCGCGGCGGCCGCGAAGCGCGGATGGCCCGGGGTTGAGACATGGCTTGGCCGACACGATATGGGCCTAGGGCTGGGGAGGAACCGAAACACAGCGGCATCGCTGCCGTGGCCAAGACCCGAGCAGCGTAGAAAGTAAAGTCTGGAACGTATGAACTCTCCCGTCAACATCACCGATCCGCTCGTGCTGTTCATGCCGTCGGGCAAGCGCGGGCGGTTTCCGGTCGGCACACCGGTGCTGGATGCCGCGCGCCAGCTCGGTGTCTATGTCGAGAGCGTGTGCGGCGGGCGTGCCACTTGCGGGCGTTGCCAGATCGAGGTGCAGGAAGGCAATTTCGCCAAGCACAAGATTGTCTCTTCCAACGACCACATCTCGCCCAAGGGCGCCAAGGAAGAGCGCTACGAGCGCGTGCGTGGGCTGCCCGAACGGCGCCGCCTGTCCTGCTCGGCGCAGATCCTCGGCGATCTCGTCGTCGACGTCCCGCAGGACACCGTCATCAACGCGCAGACCATCCGCAAGGATGCCGACACCAGGGTCATCGCCCGCGATGCAGCAATCCGCATGTGCTATGTCGAGATCGAAGAACCCGACATGCACAAGCCGCTCGGCGACCTCGACCGCCTGAAGATCGCGCTGATGAAGGACTGGGGCCTCAAGAGCCTGGATTTCGATTTCCATCTGTTGCCGCAGGTGCAAGGCATTTTGCGCAAAGGCAACTGGACCGCGACCGCCGCCATCCACAAGGACACCGACAGCGAGACCGCGCGGGTCATCGCTTTGTGGCCCGGCCTCAAGAACGAGGCGTACGGGCTTGCCTGCGATATCGGCTCGACCACCATCGCCATGCATCTGGTGTCGTTGCTGTCGGGCCGCGTCGCCGCCTCGTCGGGCACATCCAATCCACAGATCCGCTTCGGCGAGGATCTGATGAGCCGTGTCTCATACGTAATGATGAACCCGGACGGCCGCGAAGGCATGACGGTCGCCGTGCGCGAGGCCATTTCGGGGCTTGTGGACAAGGTCTGCACCGAAGGCAACGTCCAGCGCAACGACATCCTGGATTCCGTCTTCGTCGGCAATCCTATCATGCACCATCTGTTCCTCGGCATCGATCCGACCGAGCTCGGCGGCGCTCCCTTCGCGCTAGCCGTCTCGGGCGCCGTGCACATCAAGGCATCGGATATCGGCTTGAAGCTCAACCAGGGCGCCAGGCTTTACATGCTGCCTTGCATTGCCGGCCATGTTGGCGCCGATGCGGCCGCGGTGACGCTGTCGGAAGGCCCGCACCGCCAGGACGAGATGATGCTGATCGTCGATGTCGGCACCAATGCCGAGATCGTGCTCGGCAATCGCCAGCGGGTCGTGGCGGCCTCCTCGCCAACCGGCCCAGCCTTCGAGGGTGCGGAAATCTCCGGTGGCCAGCGTGCCGCACCGGGTGCCATCGAGCGCGTCCGCATCGATCCCGAAACGCTGGAGCCGAAATACCGCGTGATCGGCTCGGAACTCTGGTCCGACGAGCCGGGCTTCCTCGACAGCGTGCAGGCGACCGGCGTCACCGGCATTTGCGGCTCCGGCATCATCGAGGTGGTCGCCGAGATGTACCTCGCCGGCATCATCTCCGAGGACGGCGTCGTCGACGGGTCGCTGAGCGCCCGCTCACCGCGCGTTATAGCCAACGGCCGAACCTTCTCCTATGTGCTGAAGGAAGGCGGGCCCAAAATCACCATCACCCAGACCGACGTGCGCGCTATCCAGCTTGCCAAGGCGGCCCTTTATGCCGGCACCAAGCTTTTGATGGAAAAGCAGCACACCGATCATGTCGACCGCATCCACTTCGCCGGCGCCTTCGGCTCGTTCATCGATCCGAAATACGCAATGGTGCTGGGCCTGATCCCGGATTGCGACCTCGACAAGGTCTCGGCCGTTGGCAATGCGGCCGGCGCCGGCGCCCGCATGGCGCTCTTGAACCGTGGCTATCGCCGCGAGATCGAGGAAACCGTTAGCAAGATCGAGAAGATCGAGACGGCGCTGGAGCCGAAATTCCAGGAACATTTCGTTTATGCCATGGCGCTCCCGAACAAGATCGACCCGTTCCCCAAGCTATCGGCGGCGGTGAAACTGCCGCCGCGCAAGACGGTGAGCGAAGACGGCGTTGCCGGCGATGCTGCCCCGCGGCGGCGTTCGCGCGAAGGCCACGCCGCGCGGCGCGGCCGGGGATGACTCGCCTCCGCTAGACCGTCAGACCTTACATTTTCATTTGTATGCAAATGTTTCCAAATCGCGCCGATCTGGAAACGAAAATGCGTTTTCGTGAAATCCGCCAGATACATAGGCGGAGCATCTAACCGGCATCGAACGGCAGGCAGAAACAGTTTTCGGCCACCGCAACGCTCCAAGGAGATCAAGATGTCGATGTTCGAAAGCCTCGGCCGCTATGGTGCGGCCTTCAAGAAAACACGCGAAGCCCGCAAGTCGCTGCGCATCCTGAACAGCTTGCCGCCTGAGATCCAGAAGGACATTGGCTGGCCGGTGTCGCCGCTTTCGGTCGGATGGGGCATGCAGCGCGGATGATTCATCGACAAATGCAAGCTGCTCGGTATTCGCCGGGGCCGCAATGCGGCTCCGGCTGCACCCAGCAATTGGCTCAGCGCCGCGCTGCTGCCGCGGCGCTGAGCTGCCCAGGTCGGCGAAAATCAAACGATTGCATAAATCTTGACTTTTTTGGTGGCGACACAATCTTCGAAATAGTCGGGGGTTCTCTTAGTCGGCTCAGCCGAAGTCCGTGTATCTGCATGCCCAGTCTCAAAAGCCACGTCGTGTCGTTCGTCCTCAGGTACAGTCGCAAGAAGGCGTTTTCCAGCCCGGAGAACCTGCAGCGCTGGATCGCCTATGCGCGCAAGACGGAAAACCATCAGCCGCCTGCGTCGCTGCGGTCACGCCTGGAAATCACAACCCGCACGATCAACGGCTTTCCCGTCTACGAGATCGCGCCCCAGGCTGGTGAGCGGAGGCGGATTCTCTACCTGCACGGCGGCGCTTACGTCTTTGAAATCACACCCTATCATTGGCGGCTGATCGCCGACATGGCCGACCGGCTCGGGTTCGGTATCACCGTGCCTATCTATCCCATTGCTCCCGAACACGATTTTCACGCCATGTTCGGCATGGTCGGCGCCGTCTACCGCCAGATGTTCGGCGAAACCAGGGCGAATGACATCATCTTCATGGGCGATTCCGCCGGCGGAAACATGGCCGTCGTGCTGACCATGATGGCTGCGCAAGACGGCCTGCCCTTGCCATCACGCCACGTGCTGATTTCGCCCGGCCTCGACGTGTCACTTGCAAATCCAGAAATGTATGAGGCTGAACGCAACGATCCGTGGCTGGGCATTGCCGGCGGCCGCGAGGCGATCCGGCTTTACAGCGCCGGCATAGATCCCACCGACTGGCGCATCAGCCCGGTTTACGGCGACTTGTCGGTGCTGCCCAAAACGCTGCTGCTGACTGGTTCACGCGATCTGCTCACCCCCGACAATCTGATCTTCGCGGAAAAGGCGCGCGCGGCCGGCGTCGAAATTGAGGTCGTCCACGAACAAGGCATGTTCCATGTCTGGCCGTTGATCGATATGCCGGAGGCGCGGCGCGCGCGGGACAGCATCGTGGCGTTCTTGACCAACGAAACCGACAGCTATCATGCCAAGGCAGGCGAGCTCGCGCTGCAAAAGAAAGATCGGGACGGAACCCCTCGCGATCTGGTTGCGCCGCTCAGGTCGTAGTTTGGGTCAGAACTTCCCGGTTTCCCTGAACATCTCAAACGTCGCGCGGATGTGGTCGGCGACTGCCTTCACCGGAGCGCTGGCGTCCGGCGTCACCACCATGGCGAGATTGTAGGTGCCGATGTCAGGCATGCCGTCCTTCGGGCAGAGCTCGACCATGTCGCTGCCGAGGAACGATTTCGGCAGCGGCGCGACCGCAAGATCCGCCATGATCGCGGCGCGCTGGCCGGCCGTGTGTGCGCTCATATAGGCGATACGGTAGTTGCGGCCCTCGCGGCCAAGCGCCTCCAATGCCCCTGCCCGCCAGGCACAGCCCTCTTCCCACAATGAGACCGGCAGCGGCTCACGCAGATGCGCGCAACCGCCCTTGGCACCGGCCCAGACGATCGGCTCTGTGAGCAGCACTTCGGCGCCAATCGCGCTGGTCTTGTAGGAGTTGGTTAGCAGCGTGATGTCGAGCGCCCGGTCGTCCATGCGCCGGCGCAAATTGACGCTCTGGTCGATGGTGACGTCGACCGCGATTGATGGATGCGATTGTGCGAACCGCTTCAGCACATGCGGCAGCACACGTTCGCCGTAATCGTCCGGCGAGCCGAGCCGCACCACCCCGACAATGTCTGGAATGATGAACTTCGACACCACCTCGCGATTGATCGACAGCAGCCGGCGCGCATAGCCAAGCAGCATCTCGCCATCGGTGGTCAGCGTCACCGAACGGGCGTCGCGCGCGAACACCGAGCGGCCGAGAATGTCCTCCAGCTTCTTGATCTGCATGGAGACGGCCGACGGCGTGCGGAAGACCGCATTGGCCGCGGTGGTGAAACTGCCGGTCTCGGCGATTGCAACGAAAGTGCGCAGAACGTCGAGATCGAGCAGCGGGAGCGGATGATTGAGTGGGGCGTTCATGGGAAGCAACCTTCAATTTTTCTGATGCAAACCATCATTCCATTTCGTTTGATTGAACATCAGTTTGGGAGGATAGTCAACTCCATCGAAGGCAGGACGCATTGGAAGTGGTCCCGAAACAATCATGACACGGACCTGCAATCGACACGAAATGAAGCTGAAACAAACCCGGTGTACCGCCTGACGCTGCAAGCGCCGGGACAACCCGCCCCAACGCGAAGGAGAATGAGATGTCTATCCTGTCATCCATCGGTCGGATCGCGACCGAGTTCAGCGAGGCCCGTGCCCGCTACCAGACGGAACGCGCCATCCGCGCGCTGCCGATTGAACTGCAGAAGGATATCGGCTGGCCCGAAGCTGCCGATGCCAAGGCCGGCACTCGCCATGGTGTGGGATCCTGGGCTGGAGCAAAGTAAACCGTGTGTATCAACAGCTGAAGGCCTGCCGCGCAGATCAGCCCGGCAGGCCTTTTTGTTTGTATTCAAATGATTTTTCCGAGCCATGTCGCCGTCGCATGCCGCATATGAGCCAAGCGCATAGCAGCCCGCACAGGCAATCAACACATTGTAAATAATCGAAAATCCTGAGCAGAATGCCCAAATTTGTCGCATTCCGTGTCGCTTTTCATATCAAGTGCTTCGCTTTTGCGATTTAGTTTCCCCTCACCTAAGCCTATATCATCATCAACAAACGAGCTGCCCCACTCCATCAAGCGAAGGCGACCCGTCTGAGCAATCGAATGGAGATGATCATGAAGCTTTTTGCCCGCCTTTTTGCCCGCCGCGAAATGAACCTGACGACCGCGCTCGAGCGCCAGCGCCTGGCCAACACCATGCCTGGCCAGACCGGTGCCATGGCTGCCGCGCGCCTCGGCTTTGTCGCCTGAGACAGCGATCCTGACGGAAGCAGCCTAGCACTGCTTCGAAGTCGATCCAGCGCCGCCTCGGTTTTGCCGAGGCGGCGTTTTCGTGTGCGCAGACTGCGTCGGCTCGTTTGGTCAATCCGGCGGCACATCGTGTCCTTCGCCGCATAGCGATTGCCCATTTGCGACCGATGTCGCAAATAAAGTCTTTCCGTTGCCATCTAGCCAATTGACAGGAAACGTTTTTCCTGATGTCGCTATGCTGATCGCGACATCCTGTTCGCGCCATTGCAGCGTGAGGATCTACCCGTGAACGTCGTAAAGCACCCGATCCGGCGATCGTTCGTATTCTTCCTGGTCCCCGATTTCACCATGATCGCCTTCGCGACGGCGCTCGATCCGTTGCGTTCGGCCAACCGCATGCTCGGCTATGAAGCCTATCGCTGGCGGCTCGCCAGCATCGACGGCAAGCCGGTTCGGGCCTCGAACGGCGTCGAATGCGCCGTCAACACCTCGCTGGAGGAAGAGCGCAAGAAAATGTCCGGACCGGACCGGCCGAACATGGCCATCGTCTGCAGCGGCATCAATGTCGAGCGCTATCAGAACAAATCGGCCTTTGCCTGGCTGCGCGAGGAGTACAATCGCGGCGTTGCCGTCGGCGGCCTGTGCACCGGCGCGCATATCCTGGCCGCCGCCGGCCTGCTGTCCAACAAGCGCTGCGCCATCCATTGGGAGAACCTGCCGGGCTTTTCCGAGGCGTTCCCCAAGGCCAATGTCTTCGCCGATCTCTTCGAGATCGACCAGAACATCTACACCTGCGCCGGCGGCACCGCCGCGCTCGACATGATGCTGAAGCTGATCGGCGACGATTTCGACGAAAGCCTCGTCAACCGCGTCTGCGAGCAGGTGCTGACCGATCGCGTGCGCAGCCCGACCGACCGCCAGCGCCTGCCGCTGCGCGCCCGCCTTGGCGTACAGAATTCCAAGGTGCTGACCATTATCGAGCTGATGGAGGCCAATCTCTCCGAGCCGCTCTCGCTGATCGAGATCGCCGACCATGTCGACCTGTCGCGCCGGCAGATCGAGCGCCTGTTCCGCACCGAGATGGGGCGCTCCCCTGCCCGTTACTATCTGGAGATCCGCCTCGACCGCGCTCGGCACCTGCTGATCCAGTCGTCGTTGCCGGTGGTCGAAGTGGCGGTCGCCTGCGGCTTTGTTTCCGCCTCGCATTTCTCCAAATGCTATCGCGAACTCTATGCCCGCTCGCCGCAACAAGAACGCGTCGACCGCAAACAGCTTCTGGCGGCTTGATCCGGCACGTTTCGCGGGCGCAGCCGAAAATTGTCATGACATTGTCTGGCGAAATGTGGTATCCTTCCATCGAGAGGTACCAATGACGACCAGAACCATCAGATCGGAAAAACTGGACTTGCGCCTTAGCCCCCAGGCAAAGCGTACACTCGCAAGCGCCGCCGCGACTGAACGCCGTTCGCTCAGCGATTTCGTGCTTGAAAGCGCGCTTGCGCGAGCCGAAGAAACATTAGCCGACCGGCGCAGCTTCCATCTCGACGCCGAAAAATGGGTCGCGTTCATGGCAGCGCTCGACGCGCCAACGCGTGATCTCCCCCGCCTCAAGCGCCTATTGAATGAACCAAGCATCTTTTCCCGTCGCGATCCGGCGTGAGCGAATTCCAGATCGAGAAACTGGCCCGCAAGCATGTGGTGGATATGTTCGACTGCGGTGAAGAACCGCTCAATCGCTTTCTCGTCCGCTATGCATTCCAAAACCAGCAAGCCAATGCTTCGCAAACCTACATTGGTCTCTCTGGCGAAGACGTGATCGGCTTTTATACCCTGGTCGTTGGTGAAGTCGCATATGAGGGTGCGCCCGAGCGATTGACGAAAGGTCTCGCACGCCATCCGGTGCCTGTAATGCTGCTGGCGCGTCTTGCGGTCAGTCTGGACTGGCAAGGCAAAGGCGTCGGCGGCGGACTGTTGCGCGATGCCGTCCTGCGCAGTTTGCAGGCGGCCGATATTGCAGGTATCCGCGCGGTCGTCGTCCACGCCAAGAACGACGGCGCCCGCACGTTTTACGAGCGCTACGGATTCGCGCAATCGCCGACAGACCCGCTGCATCTTTACGTGCTTATCAAGGACTTACGAAGTCTCTGAGCCGTTCAGGCGCCTTGCTGACCCGACCATATCTGCGCCGTGCGCATCGCCTCGACGCGGATGTCTTCCGTCAACCGCGCCTTCAGTGCCGAAAACTCCGGGCTGGTCTTCAGCGTGTAGTGGCGCGGATGCGGCAGGTCGACGGCAACGTCCGATTTGATGCGGCCGGGCCGCGCCGTCATCATCACGACGCGCGACGCCATGAAGATAGCCTCCTCGATGTCGTGGGTGACGAATAGCACCGTCTTTTGCCGGCGCTCCCAGATGCCGAGGAGCAGTTCCTGCATCAGCCCGCGGGTCTGGTTGTCGAGTGCGCCGAATGGCTCGTCGAGCAGCAGGATCTCCGGATCGTTGGCCAGTGCTCTGGCGATCGCGGTGCGCTGCTGCATGCCGCCTGAAAGTTGCTTCGGCCAATGGTTCTCGAAGCCCTTCAGCCCGACGAGATCGACATAGGACGCGACGATGTCGCTGCGCTCGCGCTCTGCCATGCCCCGTTCGCGCAGGCCGAAGGCGATGTTCTCGGCGACCGTCAGCCACGGAAACAGCGTATAGGACTGGAAAACCATGCCGCGGTCTGGACCCGGCCGGTCCACCACCCTGCCGTCGAGCAGAACACGTCCCCCACTCGGCGCTTCGAGGCCGGCGACGATCCGGAGCAGCGTCGACTTTCCACAGCCGGATGGCCCCAGGATGGTGATGAAGTCGTTGGCGGCAACCGCCAGATCGATCGGCATCAGCGCCTTGACCGGCTGCCCGCCGCCGACACCGGCGAAGGTGCGCGAGACGCCTTCGATGAGAAGCTTGCTCACGCCAGGCTCCACGGAAACAGCCAGCGGTTGAGCGCCCTGAAGGCGAAATCGGACAGCAGCCCGATCAGGCCGATGACGATGATGCCGAAGATGATCTGCCCCGTCGCCAGCCGCGATTGGCTGTTGATGATCATATAGCCGATGCCCGACGACGAGCCGATCAGTTCGGCGACGATGACGTAAGTCCAGGCCCAGCCGAGCACCAGCCGCAGCGTCTCTGCAATCTCCGGCGCATTCGCCGGCATGATCACGCGCCGTACGATGCCGTTGTCGGACGAGCCAAGCGTGTAGGCCGCCTCGACCAGGTCGCGCCGTGTGCCGCCGACCTTGACCGCGATGATCAGGATGATCTGGAACACCGAGCCGACGAAGATCACCAGCAGTTTTTCGAGCTCGCCAACGCCCGCCCACAGGATGAGCAGCGGGATGAAGGCCGATGCCGGCAGATAGCGGGCGAAGGAGACGAACGGCTCCAGGAACGCCTCCACCGGCTTCCAGGCGCCCATCACGATGCCGAGCGGCACGGCAACGATGGCCGCCATCAGAAACCCGCCGAAGACCCGCCAGATGGTGATGAGGATGTCGAGCCAGAAGCGGTCCTCGACCAGCAGCCGCCAGCCGTCTCTCACCATCGACAGCGGATCGGCAAGGAAAATGCGATTGACGTGGCCGCCAAGCGTGATCCACGCCCAGAACGCCACGAACAGCACGAAGAACGAGATGCCGAGCACGGTTCGAATGCCCGGCGAGACCGGATGCAAGGGGCGCGGCATCTTCGACCGTCCTCTGAACTGAATGAAAAAGCGGCGGCGCACGCGCCGCCGCCGGGCGACAATCCTGCCGGTTAGTCGGCGACGGCGCTGGTGTCGGCCAATGTCGAGACGTCGGGCGCTTCCTTGATCAAGCCCATCTGCAGCAGAAGCTCGCCGGCGGTCTTGGAAAAGTCCTGGAATTCCTTGGTGAAGAACTGCTTGTTCTCGGCCTTGTCGGCCCATTTCAGGTATTTGGCCGACTCTTCGAACTCCTTGGCCGACTGCTTCACGTCGGCGCCCATCGTCTCATAGGATTTCGCGGGATCGCTCTTGATCAGGTCGAGTGCCTCGAAATAGCTGTCGGCGAGCGCCTTGGCCGCATCCGGATTGGCCTTGAGGAACTCCGGCGTGCAGCCGACCGTGTCGAGCACCATCGGATAGTCGAGAGTGGTCACAAGGATATGGCCCTGGTCGGACTTTTCGCGCACCGCCGAGATGAACGGCTCATAGGTCACCGCCGCATCGTTCTGTCCGGCTAGAAACGCCTGCGCCGCCGCGTCCGGCTCCAGGTTGACGACCGTCACGTCCTTGGTCGACATGCCGTTCTTGTTGAGCACCCAGGCCAGCATGAAATAGGGCGACGTGCCCGGCGCCGAGGACGCGACCGACTTACCCTTGAGATCGGCGACAGTCTTGATGTCGTTGCGGGCGACGATACCGTCGGCGCCGTAGGATTTGTCGAGCTGGAATATCTGCTTGGTCGTCACGCCGTTAGCGTTCCAGACCAGCCAGGTCTCGACCGTGGTGGCGGCGCATTGCAGGTCGCCGCTGGCGATGGCGAGCGGCCGGCTGGCTTGCGGCACCTTCTTCAAGGTGACGTCGAGCCCGTGCTTTTCGAAGATGCCGGCTTGCTTGGCGAGCGTCAGCGGCGCAAAGCCGGTCCATCCACTGATGCCGATGCTGACCGATGTGGCAGCCATCGCCGGCGCGCACAATCCAACGGCAAGCGTCAAGCTTGCTGCAAGAATTCCGATCCTATTCATGTCGGTTCCCCTTTTATGTGTTCGGATGGGGGAATTGTGTCACAGACGCCCACAGGCTTGTCAATGAAGCATATGCTGCACTGCGGTATGTCATCGCGGACAGGCGAGTTCGGCATTAGCGGCTGTTGTACATCCAGCTGCGGTCGCGCCACATTTTTTCGCCCACCAGACAGTCGGTGACGGGGCTGTCTTGTGCCAGCACCAATGGCGGATGGGCCGCCTCTTCCGCCGCTCGCTGCGGCGAGGCCGGACCGGCAAGCTCCAGCACCAGCTTACGGCGGATGGCCTCCGGAAACTGCGTCCAGTCATTGACCGGGATCATGAAGGAGCCCGGCCCGCCGATGACGCAGTCGCTGTAGTAACGGTCGAGATTGTTGACATCGTACGCGCTGCTGAACCCGCCCCTGGTCATCAGCGGCAGGCCGTTGACGGTGATGCCCTGCTTGATCACGGCATCGCGGGTGATATCGACAGGTGCGCCCTGGTTGTTGGGGCCGTCGCCCGAAATGTCGATCACCCGCTTGACGCCCTGGAAGCCGCTTTCGGCAAAGAGATCGCTGGCGAATTCCAGCGCGCCGGAGATAGAGGTGCGCCTGGCACTGGCCGGCGGATGCGCGGAAAGCTGCGCTGCCAGCCGCTCGGCGTCGGCACGATTGGCGATCACCGTCCACGGAACGACGACCTGCTGCCAGGTCGCGCCAGCCCATTCGACATAGGTGACGGCAATCTTGCCGTGAGCGCCTTCGCCGATTGCCTGCAGCACATCGTCATGCGTCAGCGCCGCCGCATAGCCGTGACGCTGGATTTCGAGCTCGTCGGGCGACATGGAAAGCGAAACGTCGACTGCCAGCACCAGTTCGATGTCGACGGGTTCGGCAGCTCGGGATATCGCCGTCGGCCATAGCACCGAGGCCAGCGCGGCGGCACCCGAGACGAGATGTCTTGCACAGGCAAAACCAGACATGCCGCACGGTAAGCGAAAATAGTCGATCGACAAAGAGAAAAGCCCCGCCGAGAGCGCGGCTGTTCCAGTCACGTTTTTGCGAGCGCGTCTCTAACGCTCAGCTGCGCGGATTGAGGTTCTCCGGGTCGTAGAGCGGCCTGTAACCGACGGCAGCCACTTCGACCGGGTATTTCTCGCCGAAATATTCGACGCTCAGCTTACGGCCCTCCTGACAATAAGCCCAGGGCAGGTAGGCGAGCGCGATATTCTTGCCGATGGTCGGACCGTAGGCCACCGAGGTCGTGAAGGACCGGCGGCCGAGCTCGTCGACCAGCGTCTCACCGGTTTGCGGGTCCATCACCGGCATCGTGCCGACCGGATAGCGGGGAACGCCGTCGGAATCGGTATTGTCGGTCATGATAAGCGTGCAAAGCATGGCCGGCTGATGCGCCCGGGCGCGATATTCCAGATGCTTTGCCTTGCCGCAGAAATCGGCCTCCTTGACCTTCGGGCGGGCAAGATCGGCTTCCAGCAGATTGTATTCGGTCAACAGATCCGCGTTCTGCAGGCGCAGGCTCTTCTCCATGCGGCGGCTGTTGGCATAGGTCTCGACGCCAAAGGCCATCACGCCGGTCGAGCGCAGCGCGTCCCAGACGGCCAGGCCGTCCTCGTAGCGCATGTGCAGCTCCCAGCCTTGCTCGCCGACATAGGAGATGCGGAAGGCGGTCACGTCCTTGCCGCCGATCCTGACGGGCTTGATCGCGGCAAAGGGAAAATTCTCCGGCGTCAGCCCGTCGGGGTTTTCCACGCACTTGCTCAATGTCGCTCGCGCGTTCGGACCCCAGATGCCGACGGTCACGTACTTCTCGGTCACGTCGGTGACGGTAACGTCGAAGCCTTTGTCTTCTGCCGTCCGGCGCATGTACTGGAAGTCGCGCGGTCCGGCATCGGCGCCGTCGATGACGCGGCAGCGGTCGGCCATGCGGATGACGGTCAGGTCGGCGCGCACCATGCCTTGCTCGTCGAGGAAATGGGTGTAAATGCCCTTGCCGATATTGCCGTCGCCGCCGATCTTTGCCGCGCACAGCCATTCCATCAGCGCGACATGATCGGGACCTTCGACGTCGTACATGGCGAAATGCGAGAGGTTGACGATGCCGCAATTCTCGCTCATCGCGAGATGCTCGGCGTTCGAGACGCGCCAGAAGTGGCGGTTGTCCCATTCGTTTTGGCGCACCGGCACCCGGTTGCCGTATTTCTCGAGCAGATGCTCGTTGGCGGCGTAGCCATGGGCGCGCTCCCAGCCGCCGAGCTCCATGAAATAGCCGCCGAGTTCCTTCTCGCGCTCCCAGAAGGGCGAACGGCGGACATTGCGGGCCTTGGAGAAGGGTTCGCGCGGATGGACAGCCGGGTTGTAGA
Source organism: Mesorhizobium sp. WSM4830 (assembly GCF_055811495.1). Taxonomy (NCBI): domain Bacteria; kingdom Pseudomonadati; phylum Pseudomonadota; class Alphaproteobacteria; order Hyphomicrobiales; family Phyllobacteriaceae; genus Mesorhizobium; species Mesorhizobium sp. WSM4830. The sequence continues at coordinate 211,578 of NZ_JBVVQI010000008.1, forward strand.
CCTTCATCGCGGTTTCGGTGCAGCGGTCCCAGATGAACTGCTCTTTCGTCTGGTGCGGATAGAAGCGCGAATAGTCGATGGCGTGGTGGTCGATCGCCGTGCGGCCGTCCGTCATCCAGTCGGCGATGAGCTTGCCCATGCCGGGGCCGTCCTTGACCCAGATCGCCACGGCATACCAGAGGCCCCTCACCTTCTGGCTTTCGCCCATCGAGGGGCCGCCGTCCGCCGTCACCTGCAGCAGGCCGTTGAAGGAATGGCTCTCATTGTAGCCCAGCTCGCCCAGGATCGGCGTCAGTTCCATGGCGCGCTCGAGCGGCGCCAGGATCTGCTCCATGTCGAGATCGCGTTGCGACGGCGAAAGCCGTGCCTCGTTTTTCTCGAGAATATCGCGCGGATGGCAAAGGCGGGGATTGGTCTCTTCGTAATAACCCCATTCGATCTGCCCGCCTTCGGCGGTCTTGGGGTCGCCGGTGTCGCGCATGTAAGCCGAGTTGCCCTGGTCGCGCAGCAGCGGCCAGCCGATCTCCTTGCCGGTGCCGGCGAACTCAGTGTACGGACCGAAGAAGGTAAGCGGATGGTCGATCGGCATGACCGGCAGGTCCTCGCCCGCCATTTCCGCAATCAGCCGTCCCCAGATGCCGGTGCAGACCACGACATAGTCGGCCTCGATGGTGCCGCGGTCGGTCACCACGCCCTTGATGCGGCCGTTTTCGATGACGAGCGACTTCGCCGAGGTATTGGCAAACGCCCTGAGTTTGCCGGAGGCTTCCGCCTGGTCGACCAGCTTGCCGGCGACCGTTTGCGAGCGCGGGATGACGAGGCCGGCGTCGGGATCCCACAGGCCGCCCTGTACCATCTGTTCTTCGATCAGCGGGAATTTTTCCTTGATCTCGGCCGGATCGATCAGGCGGGCGCGTGTGCCGAAGGCCTTCGCCGAGGCGATCTTGCGCTTGATCTCCGCCATGCGGTCGTCGTCGCCGACGCGGGCGACCTCGAGGCCGCCGATGCGCGCGTAATGCCCCATCTTTTCGTAGAAATCGATGGAATAGAGCGTCGTCCAGCACGACAGGAAATCATGGCTGGTCGTGTAGCAGAAGTCGGAAGCGTGCGCCGTCGAGCCGATATCCGTCGGAATGCCCGATTTGTCGATGCCGACAATATCGTCCCATCCGCGCTCGATCAGGTGATGGGCGACCGATGCGCCGACGATGCCGCCCAGCCCGACGATGACGACCTTCGCCTTTTCCGGAAACCCTGCCATTGCCCGCGACTCCAAGATGCTATTGCGAGCAGACTATAGGGCGGCGCGGCGGCGCGCTTGCAGCCTGTTTGCGACATCGCCAAAAAAGCCCGCGCCACCAGCTCGTCGAATGCAGTTAGAGCTACGCCTTCGCCCCGCTCGGTACGAAGACCCTGTTAGAGCCCGTTCTGCGCAGCTTCGAAGAAAAGTGCATCCCTTCATCGCCTATTACCGGAAGCAAACAAAGGCCGGGCATTTTGCCCGGCCTTCGAAAATCATGACGTCGACCTTACTTGATGCGGGCGACGCCGCCCGAGATCTCGATGGTTTCCGAACCGGTCAGCGCCTCGAGGTCGCCATTCGGCAAGGTAACGAAACAGCCGCTCGGGCAAAATTCCACGGTTTCGCCGGCGGCCAGCGCCAGCTCGGTCTTGCCGCCGCCTTCCGTCACGATCAGCGTGCGGGTCTCGGCGTCCTTATTGACCGCGCTGGCGGCATGGGCCGAACCGCCCACGGCCAGAAAAGCGATGGCGGCGACGAGAGACTTCCACATTTTGCAGTATCGGTGTTGCCACCGCCTCTGTTGCATTTCGCAAGGCATTCTCGCCGTTTGCAGGTGAGCTTATATGCAATGCAAGCTGAACGGCAACTGAATGCCGCATTCATGCCGCAATTGGTTTCCGAAGGCTTGAAGGCAAGCTCCAAACAGCTAGTCGGGGTCCGGCTTCCGTACCTTGCGTCCCGACTTGGCGAGACGTTTCGCCTCGACCGCCGCTAGGGCCTTTGCTTGTTCCCGCTCGGCGAATTCGACTTCGATCTTGTCGTCGTCGATCGGCCACGCCTCGTGCTTTTTGGTCTCGACGACGGCGCGAGGCGTCGACGGAATTTCGATATGCTGGTCGGCGAACACATCGAAGATGGTAAAGCGGATGTCGTTCTGGACGATATTGCCACTAAGAACATCCGCCAGGAATACGCGGATCTCGAATTCGAGTGCGGCCGGGCCGAAATTGGAAAACAGCACAAAGGGTTCCGGGTTCTTCAGCACCAGCGGATGGCTGCGTGCGATCTCCAACAGGACGCCATGCACGTGCTTGACGTCGCTGCCATAGGCAACGCCGACCTTGATGTCGATGCGGCCGAGCTTGTTGCGGTGCGTCCAGTTGCCGACCGCATTGTTGATCAGGTTTGAATTGGGCAGGATCACCGATTGCCGTTGGAACGTCTCGATCTCGGTGGCGCGCACGCTGATCTTTTTGACCGTGCCGCTGATGTCGCCGGCGACGATCCAGTCGCCGACCTTGAACGGCCGCTCGGCCAACAGGATCAGGCCCGACACGAAATTCGAGACGACATTCTGCAAGCCGAAACCGATGCCGAGGGACAGGGCGCCGGCGACCAGCGCCAGATTGGAGAGGTCGATACCGGCCGCCGAGATGCCGACCAGTGCCGCGACCGCGACGCCGGCATAACCGACCGCCAGCCGGATCGAATTGCGCACGCCGGTGTCGACCCGGCCGCGCGCCATTACCGAGCCGTCGAGCCAGCCCTGGAACCAGCGCGTCAGGAAATAGCCGATGATGAAGACGACGACGCCGGTGAGAATGCCGATGACCGAGATCGTCACCGAACCGATGGTGAGGCCGGTCGCCAGCTTGTAGGCCCAGGCCTGGATGTCGCCGGGCTGGAAGCCCCACATCAACAGGATCAGCGGCAGGAACACCAGCACGATCATGATGTTGATGGCGGCGCTGACGACAAGCCCGAGCTGGTCGAGGGCGGTCTCTTCGTAGCTTGAATTGGCCGCTAGCCAGCGCCCGATCGACGTTTTGGCGAAACCACCTTCCTCGCCGATCGCCCGCGCCGACAGGAAGCCGATATAGGCGGTGACCAGGATGGTGCCGGTGACCACGACCTGCAGCGAGACGAAAATTGCAAGGCCGATATAGCCGAGCAGTGCCGATGCGATGGTGAATAGGCCTAGCGCGACGGCGGTGTAGCGCAGCCACGCCGGCCACGGGCGCCAGCTTCCGTCGAGGGCCTTGAACGGCTTCAACAGGCCCATAAGGATCAGGATGATGCCGACGATGATGGTGGCGATGAAGCTTCTGGCGATGGTCAGCGACAGTGGCGAGCCCATCTTGTCGTTGACGACAGACAGGAAGTTGTTGCTGCCGATGACGACAGCCATGGCGGTCGTCAGCCGCACCAGCCAGCGCGCCGGGCCGGTTTCGACCGGGATCAGACGCCAGTTCGGCAGTCGGGGTTCGAGCGCTGCGTTGGTCAGGCGGTTGACGCAGAACACCACCGCGATAACGGCAACCAGCGAATTCAGGAAGATGCCGATGTCACCACGTAAAACGTTGTAATAATTGAAGAAGAAGATCGTCGAGACAAGGAAAGCGCCGACCGCCAGCGTCGGCAGCAATGTCGACCAGAACGCCACCGACAGGCGGCTGAGATAGGAGGGATCCTCGACGGAGGGATCCGCTTCGAAGACGCGGCCGAACAGGCGTCGGCCGCCGATAAAAAGCACTGCAGCGAATGCGAGCGCCATCAAAGTCGCGGCAAGAATGGCCTGGAACTTGAACTTGAAGGCGAAGCGCAGCCACGACGACACCGCCTTATAGAAGCCGGAAAACTCAGCGTTGGCGTCGGAAAAGACTTCAGGGCTAAGCGCATCGGACAGCACGTAGCGCTTAGTAAGTACATTGCGGAACAGCTCGCTGCGCATGTTGCCGATCTTCTCGATCAGCCCGCTGATGCGGATCGACAGGTTCTGCGCGCTGGCAATAACGGCGTTGATCTCGGCTTTTTCGGAAGCCAAGGCCTGGCGTTCACCGGTTACGATGTCTGGCTCGGCCGGCTGGCCCGCGGCCGGCGGAGGTCCCAGCATCTCAATCCGATCGTTGATGTCGCCGAGACGCGAGCGGAACGCTAGCGCGCTGGTGAGCGCCGCCCGCGACAGATCCTCCAATTGCAGACGGATTTCCACGAGGGTGGCATCGTCTTGGCCGTCCTGCTGTATCTTCTTCTCGAGATCGTCGGTTTTGGCCGTCAGACTCTGGATGACCTTCTGCTGGTCTGCGACCAGCCCGGCGGCGCCCTGCCCGAGTGCCTGCGCCATGGCAACGAACGACGGCGGCGCCGAGACGACAAGCGCAAGAATCAAGACCAGGCGGAGTAAACGAAAGAACATGATTTTTCTGGCGACTCGCGGGCGGCATCGGCAGTTTTGAAGCACGTCCTTGATAAAGAGGCTCATATCACGGGGCAAGTCACCCCAGGCGGCTCGTTTTTTCGAAGTCCCGCCAATCGAAGTCGGCCAATCCAATTCGAAGTCGGCCAATCGAAGTCGGGGAGTCGAAAAGCGATGGCGCAATCTTGGCTTTGCATCGGTGGCCTGCTCTATAGTCTGCCGCCAAGTCTGAAATGGATGACAATAAGAATGGCGGAATATTCGGCCTTTTCGCTTCTCAAGAACGCGCTGACCGGAAACAAGGACTGGAGGCCGGCCTGGCGCAAGCCCGACCCGAAGGCGTCCTACGACGTGATCGTCATCGGCGGCGGCGGCCATGGCCTGTCGACCGCTTACTATCTCGCCAAGGAGCACGGCATCACCAATGTCGCGGTGCTGGAGAAGGGCTGGCTCGGCTCCGGCAATGTCGGCCGCAACACCACGGCGGTCCGTTCCAACTATCTCCTGCCGGCCAACACGCGCTTTTACGAGCATTCGATGAAGCTGTGGGAGAACCTGGCCCATGACCTCAACTACAACGTCATGTTCTCGCAGCGCGGCTGCCTGAACCTCGCTCACACACCTGCCCAGCTCGACGACTATGCCCGGCGCGGCAACGCCATGCGCCATCTTGGCGTCGACGCCGAACTGATGACCCCCGCCGAAATCGCGCGCCTGGTGCCGGCACTGGACGTCTCGGCCACGGCGCGCTTCCCGATTGTCGGCGGCCTGATGCAGCGGCGCGCCGGCACCGCCCGCCACGACGCCGTCGCCTGGGGCTACGCGCGCGGCGCAGATCGCCGCGGCGTCGACATCATCGAAAACTGCGAGGTCACCGGCTTCCTGCGCGACGGCGACCGCATCACCGGCGTCACGACGACGCGCGGCGAAATCCGCGCCAAGAAGGTAGCGGTCGCGGTTGCCGGCAGCACCGGGCGGGTCATGCGGCTTGCCGGCATCGAGACGATGCCAATCGAGAGCCACGTGCTGCAGGCCTTCGTCACGGAATCGCTAAAGCCGTTCATCGACACGGTCCTGACCTTCGGCATGGGCCATTTCTATATGTCGCAATCGGACAAGGGCGGCCTTGTCTATGGCGGCGATCTCGACGGCTACAACAGTTACGCCCAACGCGGCAGCCTGCCGATCGTCGATGAGGTGATGAGCGAGATGCTGGCGCTGTTCCCTGGGCTGGCCCGTGTCCGCATGCTGCGCTCATGGGGCGGCGTCTGCGACATGTCGATGGACGGCTCGCCAATCATCACCACCGGTCCGCTGCCAGGCATGTATCTCAACTGCGGCTGGTGCTATGGCGGCTTCAAGGCGACGCCGGCTTCCGGCTGGTGCTTTGCCTGGACCATCGCCAAGGACGAGCCGCACGACCTCAACGCGGCCTTCACGCTCCACCGCTTCTACCGTGGCATGGTGATCGACGACAAGGGCCAGGGCGCCACGCCCCGGCTGCATTAGGTTAGAGATCCATGCTCATCACCTGCCCTTATTGCGGCCCGCGCGACGTGATCGAATTCACCTATCAGGGCGACGGCAACCGCCAGCGCCCAGAGCCCGCCTCGCAGAACCTCGACGCCTGGAACGCCTATGTCTACGACCGGCTTAACCCGGCCGGCGACCACAATGAGATCTGGCAGCATTCCGGCGGCTGCCGCGCCCATCTCAGGGTCGTGCGCAACACGCTCACGCACGAGATCTCCAGCACCGCGTTCGCGCGCGGCGACCACAACTCGGTTGCGCGGCACCGGGCCGAGGACAAGCTATGAGCCCGCGCCGTACCGAGGCCGGCGGGCGCATCGACCGGCTGCGGACCATCCGTTTCACCTTCGACGGCGCGCCCTATACCGGCCACGCCGGCGACACGCTGGCTTCGGCGCTGCTGGCCAACGGCGTCTCCCTGTTCGGGCGTTCGTTCAAATATCACCGTCCGCGCGGCGTGCTGACCGCCGGTGTCGAGGAACCAAACGCGCTGGTCACCGTGTTGAGGGGCGAGGTTCGTGAGCCGAACATTCCCGCCACCATGGTCGAGATCTATGACGGGCTGGCAGCAATCAGCCAGAACCGCTTCCCCTCGCTTGCCTGGGACGTCAGTGCCGTGAACCAGCTCGGCGGCAAGCTTTTGTCGGCCGGCTTCTACTACAAGACCTTCATGGGACCGGTGATCGGTCCGCTGAAAGGCACGCGCTTCTGGATGTTCTGTGAGCATTTCATCCGCCGTGCCGCCGGCCTGGGCAAGGCAGGCACGGCTCCCGATACGGCCCGCTACGAACGCATGAACGCGTTTTGCGATGTGCTGGTGGTCGGCTCCGGCCCGGCCGGGCTGATGGCCGCAAGGGCGGCCGCCGATCAGGGTGCACGCGTCATGCTGGCCGAACTCGAGCCGCATTTCGGCGGCTCGGCCAATTGGTCGGGCGAGACGATCGACGGCATGCCGGCCGCCGACTGGGCAGCGCGCGCCGCTGGCCAGCTCGAAGGCCGTGACAACGTCCGCCTGCTGCCGCGCACCACGGTCTGGGGCTATTATGACGGCAACACGCTTGCCGCGATCGAACGCGTCACCGACCATAAGGAAACGCCCGGCAAGGGCGAACCGCGCCATCGCTACTGGACGATCCGCGCCAAATCGGTGGTGTTGGCCACCGGCTCCCTGGAGCGTCCGCTGGTCTTTCCGGGCAATGATCGGCCAGGCGTAATGCTGGCGCATGCTGCCGAGCGTTATGCCAATGAATATGGCGTGCTGCCAGGCGACAGGATCGGGCTGTTCACCAACAATGACAGCGCCTATCGCTCCGCGCTTGCGCTGAAAAAGGCCGGCGCCGTGGTCGTCGCCATCGTCGACGTGCGCCCTGAGCTTTCGAGCGAAATGCGCAAGCTGGCCGGCGAAGCGGAGGCCGAGATCCTTTCCGGCCACGCGGTGATCGCCACCGAGGGTGGCAAGGCGCTTTCCGGCTTCAAGGTGCAGCGCTTCGACATGGTCAACGGCGCGCTTTCGGGCGATGCGCGCAGCATCCACGCCGATTGCCTGCTGATGTCGGGCGGCTGGTCGCCGACCATCCATCTGGCCAGCCAGGCCGGCGCCAAAGCCGAATGGAACGAAGCATTGCAAGCGTTCCTGCCGCCCAAGCCGACGACACGGCAATGGATCGGCGCCGGTGCCTTCACCGGCAGTTTCTCCACCGCCGAGGCGATCGCCGAAGGCCGCGCCGCCTGTCTTTCCGCTGCGGGCGCAACCGCCACGCCGGCGGCCTTGCCTGCCGTGGAGGCAGCGCCTGGCGATCCCGATCCGGCGCCGGTGTTCGAGATCAAGGCCGAAGGAAAGAGCTTCGTCGACTTCCAGCATGACGTGACGGCGGATGACGTGCGGTTGGCGCATCGCGAAGGCTTCGTCTCGGTCGAGCATCTGAAGCGCTACACTACGCTCGGCATGGCGACCGACCAGGGCAAGAGCTCCAACATACCCGGCCTTGCCATCATGGCCGAGGCGCTTGGCAAGCCGATCCCGCAGGTCGGCACGACGCGCTTTCGCCCGCCCTTTTCGGCGGTGTCGATCGGCTCGCTTGCCGCCGAACGCTTCGGCGATCTGAAACCCGAACGGCTGACGCCGATGCATGACTGGCACGTCGCCAATGGCGCCACCATGTATTCGGCCGGCCTGTGGTACCGGCCGATGATCTATGGCCATCCCGGCGAGACGATCGAGCAGGCCTATGTCCGCGAAGCGAGAGCCACGCGCGAGAGCGCCGGCATTGTCGACGTCTCGACACTGGGCAAGATCGCCGTGCAAGGCCCGGACGCGGCGGAATTCCTCGACCGCGTCTACACCAACATGTTTTCGACGCTGGCCGTCGGCAAGGCGCGCTACGGGCTGATGCTGCGCGAGGACGGTCTCGCCTTCGACGACGGCACCACGTGGCGCCTCGACGAGCAGGATTTCCTGATGACCACCACCACGGCCAATGCCGGCAAGGTGATGCAGCATCTGGAATATTTCCTCGACGTGATCTGGCCGGAGCTCAAGGTCCACGTCACCTCGGTCACCGACCAATGGGCCGGTGCCGCCATCGGTGGGCCGAAGGCAAGGCAGATATTGGCTGCTTGCGTCAGCGGCACCGCCGTCGACAATGCCGCCCTGCCCTTCATGGGCATCGTCCACGGCGAAATCGCCGGCGTGCCGGTGATGATCTGCCGGCTGTCCTTCTCCGGCGAAATGGCCTTCGAGGTCTATTCCGGCGCCGGTTACGGCACCCATGTCTGGGAGGCGCTGATCGAAGCCGGCAAGCCGTTCAGGCTGGTGACCTACGGGCTGGAGGCGCTGGGCACCATGCGCATCGAGAAAGGCCACGTCACCGGCGCCGAGATCGACGGCCGCACCACGGCACGCGATCTGCATCTCGACTGGATGCTGTCGAAGAAGAAGCCGTTCATCGGTTCGGCGATGATGGACCGCGAGGGGCTGATCGCACCCGACCGCCTGGAACTCGTCGGTATTGTTGCGCTCGACAACCAGCCGCTCAACGGCGGCGCGCACATCGTCGAGGAGCTTGACGAAACCAATCCGCGCGGCTCGCTCGGCCACATCACCGCCTGCTGCTATTCGCCGGCGCTCGGCAAATATATCGCACTTGCCCTGGTCAGGGGCGGCAAAGCGCGGCGCGGCTCGCGTGCCTATGTTTCCGACCCGCTGCGCAACCGGTTCGGGCCGGTCGAGATCGTCTCCAACCATTTCTTCGATCCGGACGGGAGCCGCATGCATGGTTGAACGCCAATCACCGCTTGAGCCGGTGCTGCATCCGGGCTCGCATGGCAATTTCGAGCACGGCGTCGAAATCATCCTCTCCGAAACCGGGCCGGGGTCGATCCTGCAGCTCGCCGCCTGGCCCGGCGAGGAGAAGAAGTTGATGGCCGGCATCCATACGGTCACCGGTCTGGCTTTGCCCGACGGCGCCGGCGGCGGTGTCACGGACGGCGTCAGGTCGGTGTTCGGCTTTGCCCCGGGAAAGTTCACTGTGGTCGATGAAGCCAAGGGATTGGCGACGGCCTTTGCCGATGTCGTCAATGCGGCCATCGGTACGGTGACCGACCTTTCGCACGGCCGCACCGCGATCCGTATCGCCGGGCCGAAGGCCGAGTGGGTGTTGGCGAAATTCTTCGCTATCGACTTCGCGCTGCCGGCTTTCCCGATCGGCGCCGGCCGCTCGACCATGCATCACGACGTCTTCGCGCAGATCCAGCGCACCGGCGCCGATCAGTTCGACATCTATGTGTTCCGCTCGTTCGCACGCTCGTTCTGGAAGGCGCTCTGCCACGCCAGCGAGGAAGTCGGCTACGAAGTGCAGTAGGCCGAGGCGGCGCGTTACGTCAGCTGCTGAACGTCACCCACTCTTCCAGCGGCGCGCGGTCGGTGCGGAATGCGTTTTCGGGCTTGGACGTATCCTCATGGCCGAGCGCCATGCCGCAGACGACGATCTCCTCGTCGGGAATGTTGAGCACCGGCCTGATCTGCCGGTGATAGGGCGCGAAGGCAGCTTGCGGACAGGTGTGCAGGCCCCTGCCCCGCGCCGCGACCATGATATTTTGCAGGAACATGCCGTAGTCGATCCATGACCCCTTGTTCAGCCGCCGGTCGACGGTGAAAATCATTCCGACCGGCGCATCGAAGAAGACGAAGTTGCGGTCGTGCTGTGCACGCATCCTGTCGACCTCGCGCCGGCCGATGCCGAGCACGCCGTAGAGGCCGAAGCCGTTGGCCCGCCGTCGCGTCAGATAGGGTTCGAAGAACTGGTCGGGATAGTAGCGGTACTCGTCCCACTCGGCCTTTTCGGCGCGGATGCCCGAACTGAGGATAGCGTCGGTGATGCGCTGCTTGACCTCGCCCTTGGTCACATAGACCTTCCAGGGCTGCATGTTGGTGCCTGAGGGCGCGCGGGCGGCAACGGCGAGAATATCGCGGATGGTGTCGTCGTCGACCATATCGGGCAAGAAGGCGCGTACGGACCGCCGCGAGGTAATCGCGTCATCGACGATCGCCGCCGCAATCCGGGAGTTGTTTTCCAGCATGGGCTGTCCCTTTGCGCATAATCCTGGAACCCGACTATCCGGAAAGGATCATGCGCCGACTAGAAGTGATGGAGCATCCTTGCGAGTTTCTATGAGCGCTCGATGCCCTATCCGCCTCGACCGGACTCGCCGCTCGTGCGCCGAGCCTTTGCCCGAACCGTCAAAATGGCGCAAGTAAATCTTGTGGGCGCGTGAAAACCCTCTTGATTTTTTCATGAACCTGCCGTCACATGAAATTTACTGGGAATTTTTCACCGAAACAGGGATGGCTTTGCCCTCAACCGCCGCCAGATCGGAACAGGACAACGGCGAACGGCTGCTGGCCGGCGACATTCGCGCGTTGCGCAAGGCGCGCGGCCTGACGCTTGCCGAAATCGCACTGAAGCTCGGCCGTTCCGTCGGCTGGGTCAGCCAGGTCGAGCGCGGCCTGTCGATCCCGTCGCTCGGCGATCTCAGGGCCTTCGCCGAATTGTTCGGCGTGCCGGTCAGCCTGTTCTTCAGCCATGACGTGCCTGTCGAGACCGAACGCGGCGTGGTCGTGCGTGCCGGCAGCCGGCGCACGCTTGGCACAAGCGATTCCGGCCTGGTGGAGGAGCTTCTGTCGCCCGATCTCGGCGGTAGCTTCGAGATGCTGCGTTCGGTCTTCGCCCCGGGTGCCGAGCTGAAGGCCGAGGCGCGCCGGCCGACCGAGGAAGCCGGCTACGTCGCTTCCGGCAGCTTCGACATCGAAATTGCCGGCATCTGGCACCGGCTTGGAGAAGGCGACTCCTTCCGCTTCGACGGCAAGCCGTTCCGCTGGCGCAATCCTGGAGCCGAGCCGGCTGTCGTCATCTGGGTGGTTTCGCCGCCCGTCTATTGATCTGGAGAAGAACATGGCCGGTTTGCCGACCACGGCACGCGTTGTGATCATTGGAGGCGGTGCCGTCGGCGCCTCCTCGCTCTACCATCTCGCCAAGGCGGGCTGGACCGACTGCGTGCTTCTGGAGAAGAACGAGCTGACCTCCGGCTCGACCTGGCACGCCGCCGGCAATGTGCCGACTTTCTCCTCGTCATGGTCGCTGATGAACATGCAGCGCTATTCGACCGAGCTCTATCGCCGGCTGGCCGACGAGGTCGGCTATCCCATGAACTACCACGTCACCGGCTCGCTCAGGCTCGCCCATTCGACCGAGCGTATGCAGGAATTCCAGCGCGCCAAGGGCATGGGCCGCTACCAGGGCATGGATATCGACGTGGTCGGGCTCGACGAGATCAAGCGCCGTTACCCCTTCATCGAGACGCATGAGCTGAAAGGCGCGCTCTACGATCCGAGCGACGGCGATATCGACCCGGCGCAATTGACCCAGGCGCTGGCTAAAGGTGCCCGCGACATGGGCGCGAAAATCATCCGCTTCTGTCCGGTCACCGGCGTGCGCCGCGACAACGACGAGTGGGTGGTCGGGACGACGCAAGGCGAGATCCGCTGCGAGATCGTCGTTAACGCGGCTGGCTACCGTGCCGCCGAAGTCGGCAGGATGTTCGGCCGCGAGGTGCCGATGATGGTGATGAGCCATCAATATATCCTGTTCGAGGAAATCCCCGAACTGGCGGCGTGGTCGAAGGAACAAGGCAAGAAACTGCCGCTGCTGCGCGACGTCGATACGTCCTATTATCTGCGCCAGGAAAAGAACGGCATGAACCTCGGGCCCTATGAGCGCAATTGCCGCGCCCACTGGGTCGGCCACAACGACCCGATGCCCGACGATTTTTCCTTCCAGCTGTTTCCCGACGATCTCGACCGGCTGGAACATTACCTGGCCGATGCTGTCGCCCGCGTGCCGATCCTCGGCACCGCCGGCCTGTCCAAGGTCATCAACGGGCCGATCCCCTATGCGCCGGACGGCAACCCGCTGATCGGCCCGATGCCCGGCGTGCCCAACGCCTTCGAGGCCTGCGTCTTCACCTTCGGCATCGCCCAGGGCGGCGGCGCCGGCAAGGTGCTGGCCGAATGGGTGACCGAGGGCCAGACCGAATGGGACATGTGGTCGTGCGATCCGCGCCGTTTCACCGCCTTTGCCTCGGCGTCGGATTATTGCGTCGCCAAGGGCATGGAGATCTATGGCAACGAATATGCCATCCAGTTCCCGCGCCATGCCTGGCCGGCCGGGCGCGACCGCAAGCTGTCGCCGCTCCACGACCGCATCAAGGCACTCGGCGCCCGGTTCGACGCCTATAATGGCTGGGAACGCGCCACCTGGTATGCCAAGCCAGGCGACGACATCTCCGAACAATCCACGCTGACCTTCCGCCGTGACGGCCCCTGGCAGCATCGTGTGCGCGAAGAATGCCTCGCCGTCCGCGATGCCGCCGGCATTTTGGACCTGCCGGGGTTTTCCCGTTTCAATCTCGACGGTCCGGGTGCCGCCGAATGGCTCAGCCTCCAGGTGACAGGCCTGGTGCCGAAACCCGGCCGCATCGGCCTCGTCTATTTTGCCGACGACAAGGGCCGCATCGTCACCGAAATGTCGGTGGTCCGCCACGACGAGAACCTGATGACGCTGATCACCGCCGCTGTGGCGCAGTGGCATGATTTCGAATGGCTGAAGTCGCGCATCCCGAAGGACGCCATGTTCAAGCTGGTCGACAGGACGGAGGAGTACTCCACCCAGATCCTCGCCGGCCCCAACTCGCGAAACATCCTCGCCGAACTCTGCGCGGCCGACCTCACCCTGCCCTGGCTGACGCATCAGGAAACCAGTATCGCCGGACGTTGGGCAAAGCTGGTGCGCGTATCCTTCGCGGGCGAACTCGGCTGGGAAATCCACAGCAAGGTCGACGATACCGCAGCGATCTTCGACGCTGTCTGGGCGGCCGGGCAGAGGCATGGGCTAAAACCGTTCGGCATGTACGCGTTGGATTCGCTCCGGCTCGAAAAAGGCTACCGTACGTGGAAGGGCGACCTGTCGAGCGACTATTCGATCCTGCAGGGCGGGCTGGAGCGCTTCGTCAGATGGGACAAGCCCGACTTCCGCGGCAAGGCGGCACTGCAGAACGAAAAGCAGCAGGGCATCAAGAAGCGCTTCGTCACGCTGGTCGTCGAAAACCCCGGCGACTGCGACGCACCCTACATGTCGACGCTGTGGCATGACGGCCGGATCGTCGGCGAGACGACATCCGGCGGCTGGGGTCATCGCATCGACAAGTCGATCGCGCTCGGCATGCTGCGCGCCGACCTCACCGAGCCGGGAACCGCGGTCGAGGTCGAGATCTTCGGCGAACGTTTCAGGGCGGTCGTGCAGAAGGATGAGCCGTTATGGGATCCAAAGAACGAGAGGCTCAGAGCATGAAGAAAGTGATCCTCACCGATGGCGGCATGGGCCAGGAACTGGTCCGCCGCAGCAGTTCCGAGCCGACGCCGCTGTGGTCGGCCAGGGTGCTCATCGACGAACCGGATCTGGTGCGCGACCTGCATGCGGAATTCATCCGCGCCGGCGCCCGCGTCATCACCATCAACACCTATTCAGCCACGCCGGAGCGGCTGGCGCGCGAGGGCGCGGAGGACCTGTTCAAGCCGCTGCAGAAGCGCGGCATCGAACTGGCGAGGCAAGCACGCGACCAGGCCGGCGACGCGGCGATCGCCGGCTGCCTGTCGCCGCTGTTCGGCAGCTATGCGCCGGCGCTGACGATATCCTTCCAGGATACGCTCGACATCTATCGCCGCATCGTTGCCGAGCAGGCGGACGGCGTCGATCTGTTTCTGTGCGAAACCATGGCGTCGGCCGAAGAGGCACGCGCCGCCGTCACCGCGGCGTCGGAAAGCGGCAAGCCCGTATGGGTGTCGTGGACGCTTTCCGACCACGGCACGCCGCGCCTGCGCAGCGGCGAAGCCATTGCAGCGGCGGCGGGCGCTCTTGACCGCCTGCCGGTCGCAGCCCGGCTGGTCAACTGCTGCCGGCCCGAGGCGATCGCTGCAGCGCTGCCCGAACTGATCGCGCTCGGCGGTCCGGTCGGCGCTTATGCCAATGGCTTCACCTCGATCGAGGCGCTCAAGCATGGCGGTACCGTGGAAGTGCTGCACGCCCGCCACGACCTCGATCCGGATGCCTATGCCGGCCAGGCGGTCGGTTGGGTCGAGGCCGGCGCCAGCATCGTCGGCGGCTGCTGCGAGGTCGGACCGGGCCACATCGCCGCGCTGCGCGACCGGCTCGAACAGGCCGGTTATGAAATTTCGGGAGTAGCATAATGCCCAGGCCATCATCGCGCATTTCCGGCATCGTGCCTTCGGGCAAGGATGGCTGGGAGGTTCATTCCGCTGCCTGGGCGCGCAAGCAGGCCGGCGAGGACATCATCATGCTGTCGGTCGGCGACCACGATTTCGACACGCCGAGCGAGACGATCGAAGCCTGCGTGACGGCGGTTCGCGCCAGCAATCACCACTACACCCCGCTTGCCGGCGTTCCGCGCCTGCGCAAGGCGATGGCGGCGGCTTCGACGCTGTGCACCGGCGTTGCGACAAATCCCGACCAGGTCATCGCCACGCCGGGCGGGCAGGCCGCGCTCTACGCGGCCATTCAAGCGGTTCTCGACCAGGGCGACCATGCCATCGTCGTCGCCCCCTATTACGCCACCTACCCCAACACCTTCAGCGCGGCGGGCGCCGAGTTCAGCGTCGTCGAGACCCCCGCCGAGGATGGCTTTCAGCCGCGCGCCGCCGACATCCGCGCCGCACTTCGGCCGAACACCCGCGCCATCCTGATGAACACGCCCAACAACCCGACCGGTGCCGTCTATTCGCGCGAGCACCTGGAAGAGCTGGCGCAGATCTGCCGCGAGCATGACCTCTGGCTGCTGTCCGACGAGGTCTACTGGACGCTCGGCGGCGGCGAGCACATTTCGCCGCGCTCGCTGCCCGGCATGGCGGAACGTACGCTGGTCATCAATTCGATGTCGAAGAGCCACGGTATGACCGGCTGGCGCATGGGCTGGCTGACCGGGCCGGAACCGATGATCTCGCTGCTGACCGACCTCAATCTGGTGATGACCTACGGCCTTCCGGCCTTCATCAGCCTCGCCTGCGCCGAGGCGCTCGAAAACGGCTACGGCGTCAAGGAGATCGCCGAGCGCTATGCCGCGAGGCGCGCCGTCGTCCTCGATGCCATGCATGGTATGAACAATATCACCGTGCGCGGCTCCGAAGGCGGCATGTATGTGATGCTCGACATATCGGCGATCGAGCCGGACGACGAGAAATTCGCCTGGGCTTTCCTCGACCAGGAAAAGGTCGGCGTCATGCCCGGCTCGAGCTTCGGCGAAGCCGCCGCCGGCCACATCCGCTTCAGCCTCTGCCAGCCTGAAGAGGTGCTGATGGAAGCAGCCACGCGCCTGCGCCGCTTCGCTTCCAGCTATCGCCGCGAGGCGGCATGAACGCCCTGCCCCCGAAAGCCATCCCCACCAAAGCAAGAGCGGTCATCATCGGTGGCGGCGTCTCCGGCTGCTCGGTCGCCTATCATCTGGCCAAGCTCGGCTGGACCGATATCGTGCTGCTCGAGCGCAAGCAGCTGACGTCGGGCACGACATGGCACGCCGCCGGACTGATCGGCCAGTTGCGCGGCTCGCAGAACATGACGCGGCTGGCGAAATATTCGGCCGATCTCTACGTCAAGCTGGAAGCCGAGACCGATGTCGGCACCGGCATGCGCCAGGTCGGCTCGATCACCGTGGCGCTGACCGAGGAGCGCAAGCACGAGATCTATCGGCAGGCGTCTCTCGCCCGCGCCTTCGATGTCGACGTGCGCGAGATTTCGCCCAGCGAAGTCAAGCAGGTGTACCCGCATCTCAATGTTTCCGATGTTGTCGGCGCCGTGCATCTGCCGCTCGACGGCCAGTGCGACCCGGCCAACATTGCAATGGCGCTGGCCAAGGGCGCGCGCCAGCGCGGTGCGACGATCGTCGAGAATGTGAAGGTCACCAAGGTCCACACCAGGGCCGGCCGCGTCACCGGCGTGTCCTGGGCGCAGGGCGACGAGCAAGGCCTGATCGATACCGACATCGTCGTCAACTGCGCCGGCATGTGGTCACGCGAACTTGGTGCCCAGAACGGCGTCACCATTCCGGTGCACGCCTGCGAGCACTTTTATCTCGTGACGGAACCGATCCCCGGCCTTTCCCGCTTGCCGGTGCTGCGTGTGCCGGACGAGTGCGCCTACTACAAGGAAGATGCCGGCAAGATGATGCTCGGCGCTTTCGAGCCAGTGGCCAAGCCCTGGGGCATGAACGGCATAAGCGAGGATTTCTGCTTCGACCAATTGCCCGAGGATTTCGCACATTTCGAGCCGATCCTCGAAATGGGCGTCAACCGCATGCCGATGCTGGCAACCGCCGGCATCCACACCTTCTTCAACGGCCCCGAGAGTTTTACCCCGGACGACCGCTACTATCTCGGCGAGGCGCCGGAGCTTTCCGGCTACTGGATGGCGACCGGCTACAATTCGATCGGCATCGTCTCCTCCGGCGGCGCCGGCATGGCGCTGGCGCAATGGATCAATGACGGCGAGGCGCCTTTCGACCTCTGGGAAGTCGACATCCGCCGCGCCCAGCCGTTCCAGAAGAACCGCCGCTATCTCAAGGAGCGCGTCTCCGAAACGCTCGGCCTGCTCTATGCCGATCATTTTCCCTACCGGCAGATGGCAACCTCGCGAAACGTGCGCCGTTCGCCGCTGCACGAACATCTGACGGCGCGCGGCGCCGTGTTCGGCGAGGTCGCCGGCTGGGAGCGCGCCAACTGGTTCGCGCGGGAGGGCCAGGAGCGCGAATACCGCTATTCCTGGAAACGGCAGAACTGGTTCGACAACCAGCGCGAGGAGCATCTGGCGGTCCGAAACGGCGTCGGCCTGTTCGACATGACCTCGTTCGGCAAGATCCGCGTCGAGGGCCGCGACGCCTGCGCTTTCCTGCAAAGGCTCTGCGCCAACGACATGGACGTGGCGCCGGGCAAGATCGTCTACACCCAGATGCTCAACCGGCGCGGCGGCATCGAGAGCGACCTCACCGTCTCGCGGCTGTCTGAAACCGCCTTCTTCCTCGTCGTGCCCGGCGCCACGCTGCAGCGCGACCTGGCCTGGCTGAGAAGACATCTTGCCGACGAGTTCGTCGTCATCACCGATGTGACCGCTGCCGAAGCCGTGCTTTGCCTGATGGGCCCGGATTCGAGGAACCTGATCCAAAAGGTCAGCCCGAACGATTTCTCCAACGAGAATAACCCCTTCGGAACGTTTCAGGAGATCGAGATCGGCATGGGCCTGGCCCGCGCCCACCGCGTCACCTATGTCGGCGAGCTCGGCTGGGAGCTTTATGTCTCGACCGACCAGGCGGCCCATGTCTTCGAGGCGATCGCGGAAGCCGGCATTGACGCCGGGCTAAAACTATGCGGCCTACACACGCTGGATTCCTGCCGCATCGAAAAGGCATTCAGGCATTTCGGCCACGACATCACCGACGAGGACAATGTGCTGGAGGCTGGCCTTGGCTTCGCAGTGAAGACTGCCAAGGGCGATTTTCTTGGCCGCGATGCCGTGCTGAAGAAGAAAGAAACCGGCCTGTCACGCCGGCTGGTGCAGTTCCGGCTGAACGACCCCGAGCCGCTGCTCTTCCATAACGAGGCGATCCTGCGCGACGGCAAGATCGTCGGCCCGATCACCTCGGGCAATTACGGTCATCATCTCGGCGGCGCCATCGGGCTTGGTTACGTGCCTTGCAAGGGCGAGAGCGAGGCGGATGTGCTGTCGTCGTCCTACGAGATCGAGATCGCCGGCGAGCGCTTTGCTGCCGAGGCCTCGCTCAAGCCGATGTACGATCCGAAGTCGGAGCGGGTGCGAATGTAGCGCGCTTTTCCCTTCTCCCCTTGTGGAAGAAGGTGGCCGAGCGAAGCTCGGTCGGATGAGGGGTGTTGGAAGGATCGCTACCTCGAAGAATTACACTAGCGCTTCCGTCTCGCTAATTTAGCGCCTCCATCCCTGATCTTTCCACGCCGCGTTTCTTCCAGCACCCCTCATCCGGCTCGGCGCTACGCGCCGATCCACCTTCTCCCACAAGGAGGCCTTTGCACAGAATCTGATTGGTGATTCTGTAGTGTTGGTCGCTACGGGAGATTCGCGGATGGTTGATCGTG